>PMJA01000396.1 GCA_003158415.1 Methylobacter sp. | reverse complement strand
TCTTTCAGACTGAGCTGGAACCAGTCCCGGCAGGTAATGCGATTGCCCGTCCAATTATGAAAATATTCATGGGCGATAACGCCTTCAATATGTTCGTAATCGGCGTCGGTTGCGGTATCGGGACGCGCCAGCACGAATTTGGTATTAAATACGTTAAGGCCCTTGTTCTCCATCGCACCCATGTTGAAATGGCCGACCGCGACGATCATGTATAAATCCAGATCGTATTCACGACCATAGACTTGTTCATCCCAGTGCATGGCGTTTTTCAGCGACTGCATGGCATGACCGCATTTATCAAGATCGTGGGCTTCGACAAAAATCTGCAAGCTGATGGTGCGGCCGGATTGCGTGATAAAGCTGTCCGTTATGCAGTCCAGCTGGCCTGCAACCAGCGCAAACAAATAGCANNTAACGGTCTTTGTCGCCGACCAGCGTCGTGGTAAATCGCGCCATGACATCGGGCCGGTCGAGAAAATAAGTGATTTTCCTAAAACCTTCCGCTTCGCATTGCGTACATAACATGCCGTTGGACAAGTACAAGCCTTCCAAGGCCGTATTGGCTTTCGGGTTAATAGTGTTTTCGATAGTCAGCACAAAACTGCGGTGCTGCGGCACGTCATGAATAATTAACGAATCCTGTGTTTGCAAATAGTGCTGCGCCGTTAATTTCTGGTCGTCATTCAGGACGACACTGATCAGCCCCAGGTTTTCGCCCGCCAAAACCAGCGCCGCATCACCCGTTTTACTTGCGGGATTACGGATTAAGGTCAACCGCGAGATAACCTGGGTGTTTTCTTCGTCCAGGGTGAAGTTTAAGTCGACATGCTGTATCAGGTAGTCAGGTACGGCATAGTCTTTTAGATAAACGGTTAGTGGATTAGCGTCGCGCATGTGTGTACCTGCTGTGATGTGGTTTTTTTGCTGCAAAAATAGCGAGTAAAGCCCAAGCTGTTATAAAGCCGACACCGCCTACAGGCGTAATCATGCCTAACCATTTCAGGTTCAGCAATGCCAGTAAATATAAGCTGCCGGAAAACAGGACGATGCCAATGAACATCAGACTACCGGCCCAGCCCAGCAATCTGGATTCGGGTTCCTGCTGACGGAAGATCGCAATGCCTATCAGGCCCAGCGCATGCCACATTTGATAAGTGACGCCGGTTTGATAGACCGCCAGCATTTCGGGACTTAAGACAGCTTTTAAGCCATGAGCGCCAAATGCGCCCATGCCGACGCCGATCAGGGCGCTGATCGCGCCAAGAAATAAAAATAAGGATTTCATGTTATTTTTCCATCAGTCTGGGCATGAGTTGAACCAGATTGCAAGGCTGGGTGCGGTAATCCAGCTGTTCCCTGATTAAGGCGTCCCAGGCGGTGCGACAAGCACCCGACGATCCGGGCAGACAAAATATATAAGTGGCATTGGCGACGCCAGCTATGGCCCTGGACTGGATGGTTGAGGTTTTTATATCCTGATAGGACAGCATCCTGAAGGTTTCGCCAAAACCATCCAGCGTTTTATCCAGCAAAGGCGTCACCGCTTCTGGCGTGCCGTCCCGTCCGGTTACGCCGGTGCCGCCGGTGCTGATCACAACATTGATGTCGTCTTGGGCAATCCAGTTTGAAACAGTAGCCCTGATTTGGTAAATATTATCAGGCACTATTTTCTTTTCAATAACATGGTGTCCGGCTTCCGTTGCCCTATCTGCCAGAGTTTTACCCGACACGTCATCGGCGTCGGTGCGCGTGTCGGAAACCACCAAGATGGCAATATTTAGCGAGATGAATTGTCTTTCTGTATTCAATGTTTAATGCCTTAAAATGTAGGGGCAATCCCTTGTGGTTGCCCTAGATCCACTGGGCAGGCACAAGGCCAGCCCCTACGATCATCTTAACACAACAAAGAAGCCTTCCTGTCCGCGCTGGATATTAATTAACAGGGCATTGTCAGGATCAATCGCCTGTTTTAATTCGTCCAGATTGCGCACACGATAGCGGTTTGCAGACACGATAACGTCGCCGGGACGCAAACCCGCACGCCAAGGGTATGACGCCGTATTAATTTTATTGATGACAACACCTTCAATCTGATCTTTTGGCGTGGCGCCTAAAACAGCGCCCTGTAATAAGGGATGCAATTTTTCGCCTGCCAGTTGCGGTTGTTCCGGCTTGCCGATAATCGCCGTCACTTCTTTTTTCTCATTGCCATGAAAATAGTCTATATCAACCTTGTCGCCAATTTGCAATAAGCCGACAATATTGCTGATGTCCTGGCTGCTTTTAACCGGTTTGCCGTTAGCAGTCACAATAATATCGCCCGGCTCCAAACCGGCTTTTGCGGCAGGCGAGTTGCTCTCGATCCGGCTGATAACCGCGCCATGCTTGTTTTCCAGGTTAAATGCATTGACCAGTTCAGGTGTTAAATCCTGGGAGGTAACGCCCAGTAAACCACGCGTCACTTTGCCATGTTTCACCAGCAAATCTTTAATAGTCATGATCATATTGGTCGGAATCGCAAAACCGATACCGACATTGCCGCCGGAGGGCGCAAAAATTGCCGTATTCATGCCGATCAATTCCCCGCGCAGATTTACCAGCGCGCCACCGGAGTTGCCGGGGTTGATCGACGCATCAGTCTGGATAAAGTTTTCGTATTTTTCTATGCCCAAACCGGAGCGGCCCAGAGCGCTGACTATGCCCGAGGTTACGGTCTGACTGAGTCCGAACGGACTACCGATAGCAACTACGAAATCACCGACTTTCAGTTGGCTGGAATCCGCAATGGGCAGCTGGGTTAAGTTTTCGGCAGGGATATGGATGACAGCAATATCAGATTCAGGGTCGGCGCCTATTAATTCGGCATTGAGTTGGCGGCCATCATGCAGGGTCACCAAAATTTTATCCGCTTTATCGATGACGTGGTTATTAGTCAGCACCCAGCCCTGCTTACTGTCGATAATGACACCGGAACCCAAACTGTTTTTTTGTTGCTGGCGCGACTGTTCGGGCACGTTAAAAAATTGCCGAAAAAACGGATCCTGCATCAACGGATTTTCGCTAACCTGAATGTTAGTTGAGGTAGCTATATTCACCACGCCCGGCATGGCACGCTCCAGCATGGGCGCCAGGGACGGCAATGGCTGCCCGTCAATGTAGGGCGGCAAGCCCGCCGCGTGCGCCATCAAGGGGATAGACCCGCAAACGGCTAAAATAGACATCAATAACAGCTGTTTTACTAATTGTGTATTCATCAGGATTTCCCAAAGGATTGTTAAACATGGACAGGAGACAATATAAGTTTAAAAATGTTTAAGTTAGTTGGTTGATTGAAAAAAATTTTTATACATTTGTCCTGATGCTACAATCGCCACCACGCAACAAGATCGACCTATAAAGCCCGTTTTTTTAATCCCCTAAAAAATATTTTATCTAAAACTGATTACGGAAACTTAGTAGCAAAAAATGTTAAAACAATGTCGTCCCTTATTAACACAGCACACACTCGCGACTGTTTACGTCGTCATGCAACAGAGGAATTCGATAGTGTCTTTTCTTAAGCTGGAAAACCTAGTCGCCCGGTATCGTCGATTAACCATTGTTTTAATTGTCGTTATCGTTATTCAGATTTTCGAGGCGATACTGCTACATTATAAATATGATTTATTTACAGGCGGCTTCTTGCAGCCGTTTTCATACCAAACCCTTTCTGAACGCTTAATATTCTTCTTTTTTTCATTATGGTTTGACTTGTCATTTGTCGGGCTGTTGGCCAGTGTCTGGTTTTTTGTCGCCGATAAACTCAATAAATATGGCCTAGCTATTTATTATACTTTTACCGTTATTGTGGTGTTTTTGTCCGGTATTTGGCTAGCGTTTAAATTTAAAATTTTGTCATATTTTAATGACACGATAAATCTTGAAATCATCAGAAATTTAGGCGGCGGCAGTTTAAAGGAAGCCTTGCTTTATGCCAACAATGAAATCACCTTGTTTATTGGCATACTAGGCATCACCGCCATCTTTTTAATTTTTTTTATATACGTCTTAAAAAAAAGGCCGTTTATTCTGCGGCTCAGTGCAAACACTGTAGAACATAAAACGTACATAAAACTGCTGGCAATAGTTGCCATGTTAACGCCGATCATTACCTTCTATGTGTCCCATAATGCTTTTTTAAGGTATGGACTGGAAAAGAAAACCAGCTACCGGCTCATCAGCAGCGGCCTGGATCGGCTATCGGATTTTGATTTCGACGGCTTTGGCAGTTTTTCATATCCTCAGGATAAAGCTATTTTTAATGCCGCTATTTATCCCGGCGCCATTGATATTCCGGGAAACGGTATCGATGAAGATGGCTTTTTGGGTGATGCCGTCCCCCCGCCTGTTGATAAAGACACGCTCGTTGAAATAACGCCCCAACGCGGTAAACATATCGTGCTTATTGTCTTGGAAAGCGCGCGTGCCGAATTACTTGATCAGCAGCTAAGCGGCGAGTATGTGGCGCCCGTCATGAGAGAAATCGCCAAGACCGGAATCGCTATAAAACAGGCCTATAGTCACGCAGGCTATACGGTACCCTCCATTAAGGCCATCTTTAACAGGGATCTGGTGAGGAACAAAGATAAAATCACGTTAATCAAGTTCCTACAGGCTGCCGGTTACCAACTATCTATCCTATCCGGCCAGGATGAGTCATTCGGCGAGGTAGCGGCAGATACCGGCATGAAAGAAAAGGGTATTTCTTATTTTGATGCCAGAACGGCCATTGATGACCGGGTTTTCCCCAGCAAGGAACCCGGCAGTTTGNNCAACCTACAGGCCTGTCATTTTCCGTATTCGTATCCGGACATGCCTAAGCGGATGATTACCGAGATAATTCCACGCTCGGAAATTAACCGGAAAAATAAAGCCTGGCTTGCGGCAACCTATTGGAATGCCATGGCCAATGCCGACTGGGCGGTAGGCCAAGTTATTGAGTCCTTAAAAGAGCGAAAACTGCTGGATAAAGTAACCCTGGTCATTTTAGGCGATCATGGCGAATCTTTGTTTGATGACGGATTTCTCGGCCATGGACACGCCATTAATGACACCCAAACAAAAATACCGTTAATTATCAATGATCCGNNCTATTGTTGTCGACGAGCCGATAGGCCAAGTCGATGTCGCAGAGCTGACTATTCGATCGGCGCTGGGCCTAAAAAATCAGTCGATTAACCCGGATAAAATCGTATTCCAATGGGTGGGCGGTTTATCTCAGCCTTCATTGATTGCCCATGTAATGCGCGATGGCGTTCGAACCTTGTTTGATTTGCGCTCCGAACAAGTCTTCTTCAGTGAATTAATGTTATGGAAATCCTATCACGACGCACTGCAAGATCCTCTTTATAAAGAGCGGGTGACCCGCTTGCTTCGTCACTGGGAAGCATTGCGCTGGCAGGAACATAGCGCGAAATAACATAAACTGATGATATGCTATGACTAAGGCGTGAAGAACCCGAAAATTAAAAATGCACACCAGATAGAGTAATTGTGATTTTTATGTGGCTTGCGTAACATCAGTTACATAAATATGTGTTATACGAAAACGTATAGAAAAAGTTGTGGGCAACGGAATTAAACATCGCCAAAATGAATGCTGAACAAAATTTAAATCACAATAAATATAACCCTATGTCCGGGAAATTTATTCGAACCTGTAAAACCCTAAGTATTTTCTTGGTAATACTTGCTGAAGTCTGTTTTCTCCAATGGCAAGGGGGAGCATACTCAAACGGATTTGGCGGGCATCCAGATGAGGCTTCACATTTCGTATCGTCGCTTATGGTTTTTGACTTCTTAGGTCATATTGGCAGTGTGCGACCGGTTGATTTTGCACAATCATTTTATCTGCACTATCCCAAAGTCGCGATCGGAAATTGGCCTCCAATGTTTTACGCCACATTAGCAATCTGGTTTCTGATGTTTGGAGTATCCAGAGTGTCTGCGCTCACATTTATTGCCGTTGTTGCCGCCGCCACTGCAACTGTTATCTACTCTGTAGGTCGTAGGTTGCTTTCGCCGTTTGCAGGACTGTTCGCGGCGACATTGTATGTTGCGTTACCCTTGGTACAGGAGTCTAGCGCCAGGATAATGACAGAGCACTTAGTCACGTTGCTTATCTTGCTAAGCGCCTTACAATTTGCACGCTTTGTCGAGACGCGAAAGGCGCTTGATGCTTTGGTCTTTGGAGTTGTTGCAACAGCAGCCATTTTAACCCGTGGTAGTGCATGGTCGCTCTTGTTGGTGCCCCCGGTTGTGATTGCCTTTACCTGTAATTGGCGTCTCCTGTTGAGCTGGCAGCTTTGGGTCGGCGGACTACCGGTAATTTTACTCTGCGTCCCTTGGTATGTATTGACGCGGGACATGAGCAAGGGTGCGATGGTCGGCATTGATCCAAATGCCCATATGTCATTCTTTATGGATGCGATTGTTGCATTTCCTATTTTCGTGGTGCAGGCTGTCGGTTTGATTCTTAGTGCTTTAGCTGCAATTGGACTTTGGATCACTCTGGTTGTTCATGGCGGCAAGCGCTCAACATACTGGGCGGCGTTAGCTGCAATAATGATCGGAATTTTGTTTATCCAAACGGTGGTTCCGGCTTCAATTGAACCGCGTTTTATGGTGCAGTTATTACCCAGTTTTCTGTTATTTTCTGCCGCCGGAGGACAGTGGCTCATTGGAAAATTGCCGCTCAACAATGAAGCAGGCTTTGTACTGTGGCTTGGTACAGCTGCGGTTATAACGTTTATGATATTTGATATTCCAGATCACATGCGCAACAGTGGATATGAGCGAGTTTCATCAGCATTGGTGACCAGCACCCAAAATCTAACCAACCCAGCTGTTTTACTCGCCTCTGATTCGATCGGTGAAGGCAGTGTGATCGCAGCCATCGCGGCAACTGATAACCGTCCTCGCATGGTGGTTCTGCGAGGAAGCAAAATACTGATTAGTGAGGATTGGCTAGGCAGAAATCCCCGTGATCATTTTGGCAGCCTAGATGAATTGCGCAAGTTCCTCGATTCGATTCCGGTTGAAGCCGTTATGGTCGACGAAGCGATCAACCCCCAGTGGCATCGAGCCTATCACAAACTGCTTGCACAGTTATTGCATACAGACACACGCACCTGGAGCCTGGAAGGCACTTATGAAGTGATCCGCAATGGAAAAACGAAGCCGGACAGCGTCAGCGTCTTCATCCGGCAGCGCTCTCCCGGCAGTCCCCCACCTTATGCCACGGATATGCGCCTGGTCAGTAAACTGATGCAGCGCGATTGATTAAGGTCAATATTCGTCATTAAATCCGATTAACTACACTTTTTGAAGCATGTATCCAATGGTAGAGCTTAAGAGTCCAAATACAGAAAGTTCGATAAAGAAAAATGCCAATATTTCCGATTATTTGGCTATTGCCCGATTCGATCACAGTACCAAACACATTTTCATAATTCCAGGCATCGTGTTTGCATATCTTCTTCGCGGCATCCACACAGATCCTCTGTATGCCCATGTAATCCTGGGTTTGATAACGGCGGTCTGTATAGCGTCCGCAAATTATGTTATCAACGAATGGCTAGATCGGGATTTCGACAAATACCACCCGACAAAGTCTCAACGCACAGCTGTACACCGAGACTTACGCGGACAGATCGTGTTGCTTGAGTGGCTGGCTTTTCTGGTCACTGGCTTGCTTTGCGCCTACGCAGCAAGTAAGACTATGTTTCTAATCGCCTGCGTTTTCGGATTACAGGGTGTTGTATACAACGTCCCTCCGTTACGAACGAAGGACAAACCCTATCTTGATGTCATTTCGGAATCCATTAATAACCCGCTTCGATTAATGATCGGCTGGGCAATGATTGACTCGACGACGCTGCCGCCCAGTTCGATCATTTTATCTTATTATCTGGGCGGCGCTTTCCTGATGGCCGCTAAGAGATTATCCGAATACAGGGAGATCGTCGCATCCCACGGCAAGGATCTTCTGGCGCAATACCGTGCAAGCTTTGCTGGTTATACAGAGATTTCCTTGACCGTATCCTGCTTCCTTTATGCAATGCTCTCAAGTTTTTTTCTGGCGGTATTCCTCTTGAAATATCGTATCGAATATATCCTGTTGATGCCATTGATAGTCGTTCTTTTTAGCCAGTATCTGGCTCTTTCAATGCAGTCTGGATCTTCGGCTCAGAAACCGGAAAAGCTGTTCCGAGAGCGTACCCTGATGATTATGGTTACCCTTCTTGCTTTAGCATTTCTGATAACAACCCTTATTGACATCCCGTATATTGAAAATCTTACTAAACAACAATACATTATTTTCGAATGAAGGTTAGAAGAAATCTCCAGACTATCGACTGGAACGAAATCAAGCTGGTTGTATTTGATGTGGATGGCACACTTTATGACCAACATGCACTTAGAGTGAGGATGGTTAGAGATATGCTATTCCACACTATTCTAAGGCGAGATTTAGGTTTTTTGTCCGTCATCAAAACCTACAGGCATATACGGGAACGTTTGGGCGATATGGAAGTTTTTGACTTTGAATCACATTTGATCGCGGAAACTGTAGCAACGACCGGTTTTTCTGAGGAAAAAGTTCTCACGATAGTCCATGAGTGGATAGAACAGAGGCCTCTGCCCTATTTGCTGTCTTGTCGGTACCCTGGATTGACCGAACTCTTTGCTGGGCTGAAACGAAGCGGCAAGGTAATCGGTATTTTTTCCGATTACCCGGCTTATCAGAAGATTGCTGCGCTAGACCTTGCCGCCGATTATATCGTAAGCGCTCAAGATGATGGCATTAGGCTGCTCAAGCCGCATCCCAAAGGCCTGGAGTTGCTGATTTCAAAAGCGGGGTTCACTGCGGCAGAGACTGTATTAATCGGAGATCGTATAGAGCGTGATGGAATCGCCGCACAGCGTGCGGGAGTTCGATGCTTGATTCGATCCTCCAGGCCTAAGCAGGAATGGCAAACCTTCGTTCGCTTCGACGATCACTTGTTCGCGCCACTGTTGTCGGACTGAATTCAATGCGGAATTTCTTGGTCAAATTTTTACGCTATTTCTTCACTGGCGGAGCCGCTGCAATAGTGGATGCCGGAGGTTTCGCACTACTTCATCAATGGGGTATCACCTCTTTTCCTGCGGCTATCACAAGCTTTGCTGTTGCTGCTATCGTCAATTTTCATCTGACAAGTAGATTCGTATTCCGTCAGCGCGCCACAGGAAGAAGGTTTACACTTTTTCTGGTGGCCGCCCTTTTCGGGCTAACAGTTAACGTAGGCGTCACCATGCTCACAATTGTGTATTTCGGCATAGATCCGCGACTCGCCAAGATCGTAGGAATTGGTACGGCATTCTTCATAAATTTTCTACTGAATCTATGCTTTGTCTTTCGCAAAAAAGCATCTGAGTTTGGATAAACGCAAGGCTTCGTGCGAAATATTGAAGCAAACCTAATGATTATAGTGCCACGCTTTATTCGTGATTGAGAAGCCTTGCGCCAGCGCCAATATAACGCAGGAAAATAAGTGGGTGCAGCAACAATTGCCACGAATGGGTCGCCGGATGACACTCGCTTTGAGCTATCAACCTTCTCTTCGTGGTTTTATCTGTCTTGCGCAACACCCGCCGCCGACTCTTTCCAGGGTTATTATTTATCGGCTACCTTAACCAGCCAGCCGGTCTTATCGTCACAACCCAAAACCGCCTTTGCGCTGACATCGATTCTGACAAAATCCCCATTTAACGATGCAGGTAATTTTGCCTTAATTTTATGAAAGGTGCTGGTGCTTTCTCTTGTAAAGGGTAGATCCTGTTTTTTGGCTGTTAATCTGATGGTGCTGGGATCGGCCCAAGCGGATATTTTTATAATAAACTCGGACTCAGGCGCAATTTCAATATTATCGGGCGCTTTATATTCGGCAAGATTAAAATCAGTGAAGCGCGGTTTTTTGCAGGCTTGTTCCAATTCCTCAGGACTGTAGGCAACTGCCTGTCCATTAAATAAAACAACGGCAATAACTAACGCCGTTTTAAACATTTTTGTTACATTCATCGTAATTCTTCCTCAATCAAGGTTGGTTGTTATTTTTAATATAAACCCACTGATACACTGGGTCACTTTAATTTTTTTTTAAATGAAATTCAACTATTTCGATGACAAGTTAAAGCCGACAGCAAAACATCAAGAGGCTTTCTGCATATCCTTCAGACAA
>PMJA01000299.1 GCA_003158415.1 Methylobacter sp. | reverse complement strand
GATATAGCCAAATTCGCCGTTGCCGCCGCCGCTAAAAAACAGCCCCAGGCCCGGTTTATCGTGGCCAGTTCAAACCGCTTGCCTTACCCGGATCAGTATTTTGATGTTGTGCTACGAGTCTTTGCGCCATCGGATGATGACGAACTCAAGCGGGTGCTGAAACAGGCCGGACGCTTGCTGACAGTAACCCCCGGCCCTCGTCATCTCTGGCAGTTAAAGCAATTCATCTATGCCGAGGTTAAAGAACATGCCGAGGAAAGCCCCGCGCCGCAAGGGTTTGAACGCTTAGCCGCACAGCGGATCAGTTACAAAATAACCCCAAACCCGCAGCAAAGAATGGCGCTGTTACAGATGACGCCGTTTGCCTGGCAAGCCAATGAAAGCGCTCAATTGGCCTTAAATAGCGTTTCAGAACTCGAAATTGAAACCGATTTTATTTTGACGTTATGGCGTTTAACTTAGGTGCTTTTTATAGGAGTGACCTTAAGTCCCTCTGTAATAACCGCNNCCGGTACTGGCTTATTACTTTTACTGGCTGTTACCGGCTCCGATTTCTTGGCTTTACTCGACACTACCGGCAGAGGCTTAGCTTTACTTGCGCTCACCAATCCCGGTTTTGAGTTTTTGGCGGCGACCGCTACCGCTGATTTTGAAGTTTTTTCTACAGCAGCTACCACCGGCTTTTTACTTTTAGCGACAGCGACTGGAATCACAGGCTTTTGGATTTTAACAACAGGTTTCAGTTCAGGTATAGGCTCAGGCTCAACCGCAGGCTCCTCGCCTTCCAGAGGTGGCAATCTTTCATAAAGCGGCACTGGCGTTCCATCCAGATCTTTAATCGCCTTATTTAACGCAACCTGATCAAAATCAGGCATCTCGTGATTATTGGCTTTTTGAATAAGCTCCAAAGCCAAGGCATAACGCTGATCCTGGGTTTTTTCCTCGCCTTCCAGATCGGGGTGGGCTTCGATATAAAGCGTATTGTTCAGCCAACCGACCTTGACGGGTTGCTTGACGATGTAAACCGGCGTTCCAACGGCTACTGAATTATATAAGGCCTGAATGTCTTCGGGATACATACGGACGCAACCATGCGTTATTTGCATGCCTATACCGAAAATTTTATCAACGTCGGTGCCGTGTATTCGATAGTCGCCGGGAAGATTGAGATACAAGGCGTAAGCGCCTAATGGGTTATTGGGGCCGGGCGGCACGATGGCAGGCAAGGGGTCGCCGTTTGCGGCATGTTCGCGCCTGATGGATTCGGGCGGATGCCAGGCCGGATCCTTTACTTTTTTGGCAACCGTGGTTCTGCCTAACGGCGTTTTCCAATCTTGCCTGCCTACGCCATGCGCATAAGACCTTACCGTGCCGGGCTGATCCGCTGGGTAATAATACATGCGATATTCGGCAACGTTTAAGGTAATGCCTTCATGAGGCGAGTCCGGTAAAATACGCCTGTTGGGTAAACGCACCACAGTGCCTTTTTTTATCAGCCAGCGATCAAGGGTGGGATTCAAAGTCACTATTTCTGTTTGCCCCAGATTAAAGCGTCTGGCTACATCCAGCAACGTTTGATCCTTGTCAACAGTTATCGTCACCGTCTCTCCGGCGGACGAGGCAACAACCCTGTCGCCTTTAATTTCCGGCAACTTGTAAGTGTCGGCATAAGCATTACCGACGACAGCGAGCAATAACAATGAACAGGCGAAGAGAGTACGGATTTTCATTACAATAATTTTCTCAAAGAACACTATAAAAACAACATTCGGTTTAAGAATCGGCGCTCGTTGGGAATGCAGCGAGATTTATGCCGATTAAAAAGGTTGGTATTTTATCATGAGCCTGCGCATTAAACCATTTTGAGTATTACCATTATCAACAGCGTGTACGTTATAATTCTGCCGTTACCGTGAATGACGCTTATCCATCACGCTTCAATTCACATTCAACCACGCAAGGGTTCTTAAATCATGTCGCTGCAAATTTTTCGCACCAAACACGTCGTTACCCATGATGGACACGATCACGGCCTCAAGCGTTGTCTGTCGGCATGGGATCTGGCCTTTCTCGGCGTAGGCGCGATCATAGGCACGGGTATTTTTGTATTGACCGGCATCGCTGCCGCTACCCAATCCGGCCCTGCCGTCGTATTATCGTTTGTCATCGCGGGACTTGCCTGCGCTTTCGCCGCGCTTTCTTATGCGGAGTTATCGGCTGCCGTCGGCGGTTGCGGTAGCGCTTATGGTTACAGCTACGCCGCTTTTGGCGAGTTGATCGCCTTTATTATCGGCTGGGATTTACTGCTGGAATACGGTATTTCCGTAGCGGCGGTCGCCAACGGCTGGTCGGGCTATTTTAATAACGCGCTCACGGCAATCGGACTGCCTTTGCCTGAAATGCTCACCAAAGCTCCCAAGCTCGGCGGATTAATCAATCTGCCGGCATCGGCCATCATTCTGATGCTGATGGGCTTGTTGATAATCGGTGTCAAACACAGCGCGAAAGCCAACAACGCCATGGTGGTGGTTAAACTGGTCACCATCAGCATATTTATTGGCATTGCCGTGTTCAATGTACACCCGGTCAACTGGCATCCTTTCATGCCGTTTGGCTGGTTTCAAACCCTGCCTGACGGCAAGACCACCGGCGTGCTGGCCGGCGCATCGCTGGTGTTTTTTGCTTATGTCGGTTTCGACGCCGTGTCTACCGCTGCCGAAGAAGCCAAAGATCCCCAACGCGACCTGCCTTTCGGCATCGTCACCTCATTGGCTTTTTGTACCGTTATTTATATCATCGTGTCGGGGTTGCTTACCGGCGTTGTGCCCTATACCGATCTCAATGTCTCCTCGCCGGTCGCCCACGCTCTGACCCTGATGGGTTACAACTGGGCGGCGGCACTGATTTCAACCGGCGTTATTGCGGGCCTCACTACCGTGATGCTGGTGCTGTATTACGGATTGACGCGTATCATTTTCGCCATGTCGCGTGACGGTTTGCTGTCGCCTTTTTTTAGCAAAGTGAACCCAAAAACTCAAACACCGGTGCGCGTCATTATACTCTGTGGCGTCATAATGGCGCTCATCGCAGGTTTCATACCGCTGGGCGATCTGGCCGAACTGGTGAATATCGGCACCTTGGCCGCTTTTGTATTGGTGTGTTTGGGCGTTGTTGTCCTGCGCATCACCCAACCGAATATGAAACGCCCCTTCCGCACGCCGTTCAGCCCCTTGTTTCCGGTGTTGGGCATGCTGTCCTGCGGAACTTTGATGGGCTTTCTGCCGTCCCTCACCTGGCTGCGTTTCGTGATCTGGCTGGTTATCGGCCTGATAGTGTATTTTAGCTATTCCATGAGCCACAGCAAGTTGGTAAAACATTGACCAGTATTCTGAGCCTCGGTTAGCGATCCAGCTTTTAATTGTGCGGATTTCGATTATTCATGTCCGGGCTTAGGCGTTTGAGTCCGGTCATTAAACAATGTCTGATAGGCCCGGGCGGATTGTTCCGGTTGACTGTCAAACAGCCCGCCGATGACGGCCAACAAATCGGCGCCTGCCGCCAGTAATTGCGCACCATTTTCAGGCAGTATGCCGCCTATGGCGACTATGGGGATAGTAAGCTGCTGCTTTGCCTGCCGCAGCGTCTCAATTTTGGCGGGTGCTGCCTGCGGTTTTGACGAAGAGGGGAAAAAACGCCCGAAAGCGACATAAGTCGCGCCCTGCGCTTGAGCGTCCAGCGCCTGTTCGATAAAGTCATAACAGGAAACGCCGATGATGGCATCGTTGCCTAAACGTATTCTTGCCTGCGTAATAGCACCGTCTTCCTTGCCGATATGAACGCCATCGGCGCCTGCCATTACAGCCAGTTCCACGTCGTCGTTAATAATCAGCGGGACGTCATAGCGATGGCAGATTTTCACTAACGCTTTTGCCAGCAACCCCGCGTCAGTCGGATTTTTATCGCGGTACTGCACGATTACCGCGCCGCCTTTAATCGCCGCCTCGACTTCGTTAATAATAGTGGCGCCAGATTTATTATCAGTCTGGGTAATGGCGTAAAGTCCTCTGCTTGGAAATCTCATGTGTCTTCCTCCATCCAGAAAAACCGATTGGGTATGTGTTGGCCTTTGCCCGGTTGATACGCGCTGTTTAACGAATTCCAGGTGTATTCCTGAGCTTCCATGACCGCCTGAATCGGCTCCAGGCCGTGCGCCATCAAGGCCGCAATGCTGGTAGCCAGCGTGCAGCCGGAGCCGTGGTAACTGGCCGGTAATCGATCCCAGTTATAGGTTTCCCAGCAACGGTCGTCATGAAACAGTTGATTGCTCACTGACGGTGTATCTTCATGTGTGCCAGTAATCAGCACATAGTCACAGCCTTGTTCAAGCAACGCCAGACCGCAGTCATCCAGATCATCCAATCCCGACAGTTTACGGGCTTCCACGCTGTTGGGCGTTAACACAGTGGTGCAGGGCAGTAGCAAATCGACTATCGCGGCAATCAGCCGCTCATTCGATAATTCCGTGCCGCCGCCTGCCGCCAGTACCGGGTCAAAAATAACCGGAATATGCGGGTGTTGTTTTAAAATCGCATAAATGGCGATGGCCGTTTCATGATGCCCGATCAAGCCTATTTTGAAGGCATTAACGTTCAAGTCATCCAGCAAGGTATTTGCCTGACTGATAATGGCTTCCGGACTTTGCGGGATGAGTTTTTTTACATTCCGGGTATCTTGCTCGGTTAGGGCGGTAATAACACTGGCGGAATGGCACTGATGACTGACCAGGGTTTCAATATCCGCCTGCACCCCGGCGCCGCCGCTGGGATCATGGCCGGAAAATGACAGGACAACGGGGCGGTTATGAGACATAGAGCTTCCTTGGGAATGATGGTGGTTTTTGCTGGTTTGGCCGTTATTGTGATAAAACTTTTACCGGCTTTTAAACTCACTGCCATTAAGTTAGCAGAGAAAACTCCCTCTCCAGCGGGAGAGGGTTGGGGTGAGGGAGAATCAACAACAAGAAAACCCTTTAACCCCCCCCTCATCCCAGCCTTCTCCCTCAAGGGAGAAGGGGCTAAGTTACTTAACTTAATGGCAGTGACCTTTAAATGGGGCACAAACGTTTTTTCATATATCCATGAACAGCATCGGAATGCCGTAAGTTAAAACAAAATAGCTAATCGCTAAAATAACGCTTAGGCTCATTTTGGTCTCAAATGCCTGCCGTAAAATGTAACTGACAATCGCTATATACCAGACAACCAGCAAGGCGCCGATGCCGATTGATATTTCTTCCGCATTTTTCTGATGCTTCATTACCATTAAAAAATACAGCCCTTCGGTGACAGTAGCCAGCGTCATAATAAAGTTTTCGCAGACAAAAATGGCAATGTAAAGTTGATTAAAATATTGCCATTTTTTAAAGACTAACAAGAACACGGCGACGGATGAAAATGCCATGATCGTCCGCAAAAAAACCTCCAGCGAGCCGTCGGCAGGATCGGAAATCAGACCTTCAACGATACAGCCTGAAATAAGATAAAATGCCACCGTTTTCCACATAAACGATTTTGAGGGAATTAAATCGGCGGGATTGTTTTTGAACCAGCACAACGCAAGGTATTGGATTAATAAATTCATGGTAAAAAGTTGTACTCAAAAAAACGGGGATTTTGAAGGGTTATGGTCGGGGCGCTTATTATAACCTTAAACTGTTCCGCCTTAAGTTGGTAGCCCAAATTTGCGTTAGCGGCAAGATAAAATCATAGGCTCAGGTAAAGCATCAATAACCCGGCGTATCCAGCTGCAATCCGCTTAACGGTTCGGATAGCCGGGTGACTGCCGATTCAATCCGGCCCTCCGCAGACAGATTTATCCTTCGATAACCCGGCGCAGTCGCATCCAGACTGAAGTTGTGACTTTCCGGTTTAAACTGGAAGCAGGTAGATGGCGACCCCAGGACGCGGACAGCACCGACCGTACTATCCATTATTTGATGGATATGTCCGGTAGTGACGGCTTTTGCTTGCGGATAGTGAGCGATGATTGCCCATAAGTCCCGGCTGTTTTCTATCATCATGGTATCCATCCAGGCACTGTTGGTTGCCAGACAATGATGATGGACGGCGATCAGGGCGTGATGATCCGGGTTGTTAATCAGACAGTCTTCAAGAAACCGTAACTCCTGTTTCGACAAGCGGCCTCCGGGAGACCCTGGTATTTGGCTGTTCAGGCAAATAAGCTGCCAGTTTCCCAACAACAGCTGTTTGCGGCAGTTAACCTGATCGGTGTTAAAAATCTGCTGCATGAGTTCATAATCGTCATGATTACCGGGTAGGCAGATGCACGGAGTATTAGCGGCCGCAAGTCTGTCCAGGATGCGCCGGTAGCTGGCCGCGCAGGGATCTTGAGTCAGGTCGCCGGTCAGCAAAATAAAATCAAAATGAGGATTTTCAGCCAAGGCGAGATCAAGTACGGCTGAGAAATAATACTCGGTATTGATGCCCAGAAAAGTCTCATCCAGCTCCGGCAGGATGTGTAAATCTGTTATTTGCAAGATTGATAGATCGGCCATAACCTGGGTTATTCGATGTCCTTGCAAAGAATCTTGGAATTTCTTTGCGGGTTGTACAGCGCCTTGAGCGGATCGGGCAGGCTGTTAATATCCGACGATAAAAAGCCGCGCTCAATAAACCATTGCATGGTTTGCGTCGATAACACAAATAATTTTTTTAGATTTAGTTGCCTCGCTTTGCTATAAACATAAGCCAGCAGCCGGTTGCCGCGAGCCGAGCCCTGGTAATTGGGATGAACGGCAAGGCAGGCGATCGCGCCAAAACGGCCTTGTTCGTTAGGATGCAAGGCCATACAGGCGATAATCAAGCCGTCCCGTTCGATAACGATATAATCGGCGATTTCCATTTCAATTTTTTCCCTGGATCGCTTGGCTAAGATGCCTTGCTTCTCCAGCGGCTTGATCAGTTTCAGGATGCCGCCTATGTCGTCCAGCGTCGCCGGGCGCAATTCCTCAAACGGCGTGGAGCTAATCAGCGTGCCGATACCGTCGCGGCTGAATAATTCCAGCAACAACGCGCCATTAATAGCCCGGTTAATCAAATGCACACGTTCGATACCGGCATGACAACTTTGTATTGCCGCTTTAAGCGGCCGATTGATGGCATCGGCCAACTCCTGATAGTGCTGCAAGAATCCATCGGCTTCATCGGTAGTCATTTGCCGGATTTGCTCGCCGTTATCGGGATTGCAACAACTTTGCTCTGTCAACAGGATTAACTTTTCTGCTTTTAACGCTATCGAAACCGCCGTGGCCACCTGCTCGGCGGACAGGTTAAAAATCTCGCCGCTGGGGGAATAGCCTATCGGTGAAATCAGCACGACATTGTTTTGGTCGAGCTGCTGATGGATGGAGGCACTGTCTATGCGGCGAACTTCGCCGGTATGGCAATAATCTATCCCGGCTATCACGCCGATGGGTTTGGCGGTGACAAAATTGCCCGACGCCACTTTCAGTCCGCACCCCGCCATAGGCGAGTTCGCCAAACCCATCGATAACAGCGCTTCAATTTCCACGCGCACCAAGCCTGCGGCTTCTTTTACGCATTGCAACGCAACATCGTCGGTAATGCGCAAATGCTTATGGAAGAGGGC
>PMJA01000049.1 GCA_003158415.1 Methylobacter sp. | reverse complement strand
AATCGCTAAAATAGCGTAAAACAGTGCACACTTTTAAGTTTTGTTTGTGACCGCTAAAACACAGCACCGGCAAGGCTTGCACGGGCATTGTGAGCGCAATAACTAAACAGTGCGCTTTAAAACTCCCTAATGATTTGGGTCAATAAAAATGAGTAAACGAACAACCAGCTCGGTGACGAGCATCAATGTAAAAACGCTGGGGGCAGCAGATCGAGTGCATGGGTCAGTAAGATTTAGATACACCATTGCCGGTAAATACATTGAGCATACGGTACAGCTTGCACAAACTGCCTGTCATTATGGCGGCGTTCGGCATTGGTTTAGGTGCGGATATTGCAGTCGGTGCGTAGGTGTTCTTTATCTGTCTGGCGGTCAATGCGCCTGTAGGCATTGTTTCAAGCTAGCTTATAAGTCAGAGCGAGAAAACGACACCTACAGACTTTATCGGAAAGCCGACAAGATTAGGGAGCGGTTAGGCTGGGGCGCGGGGGTAGCATTACCAGACGGAGCAAAACCCAAGGGCATGCACTGGAAAACATTCTATCGTATTAAAGCACAGCATGACGCGACTGTACGGCGCGTATTCGGATCTACTGCCCAATGGTGCGACAAGATTACCAGCCGATTACAGCGCATTGATTCAAAAATATAATCATGCTGAACGGTACGCGCGAGGAAAAGGCGTATTAAAGCCGATGTGATAATGTAACAACAAGGCGGTTTTTTTGCCTGAAATATCTAATTTGTGACTAACCCCATGAAAGAGCCTTTGAATGTCAAAATGTGGCGTAATCCGGCTTTGTGAAATTAACCCCATGACGTACCCTGAAAGCAGTTTTTTACCTGAAATCCTGATTTGTGAAATCACCCCATGAAAGAATAAATCAATGCCGGGGTAACACCGGCTTTTTTGTGGCAAAATGACCTTATTCCAGTAAAAAATAGATTGCCCTAACAGGTTTTAGCTATCTCCCCCCTATTACTCAAACACCTATGACCGCCTTACAAAAATTACTCAACGCCTACCGCGAAGCCTCGCAAACCGAACGCGAAAAAGGCACTTATTTTGAAGACGTCATGTGTACTTATTTGCGTAACGAAGCCAGTTACAGGGATTTGTATAGCCAAGTGTGGACTTATGCCGATTGGGCGCGTGAGCAAGGCCTGGATGGACGGGACACCGGCATAGACTTGGTGGCTAAAACCGCAGGCACAAACGAATACCACGCTATTCAATGTAAATTTTATGCCGAAAACTACCGTGTGCAAAAAAGCGATATTGACAGCTTCTTTACCGCGTCCGGTAAAAAACCCTTCAGCCATCGAATCATTATCAGCACCACCAACAACTGGAACGAACACGCCGAAGACGCGCTACAAAACCAGCAACCGCCTGTCAGCAAAATTGACCTGAACGACTTAGAAAACAGTCAAATTGACTGGGGCAGTTACCAGCCGCACCAACCGCCGGTATTGAAACCTAAAAAACGCTTACGCCATCATCAAACAGCCGCCCTTTATGACGTCAATAAAGGCTTACAAACCGCAGATCGTGGCAAGCTCATTATGGCGTGTGGTACAGGCAAAACCTTTACCAGCCTTAAAATTGCCGAAAAACTGGCCGGTAATGGCAAGCGTGTTTTGTTTTTAGTGCCCAGTTTGTCGCTGTTATCGCAGACCTTGACCGAATGGACGCAAGAGTCCGCAACGCCTTTACATAGCTTTGCCGTTTGCTCAGATAATGACGTGGGTAAAAAGCGCAAAAAAGACGATGACATCGTGCAAACCTTCACCCATGAGTTACGTTACCCTGCGACCACCAACGCCGCGCAGCTGGCGGAAGAAATGATCAAACGGGATGACATTCATCACATGAGCGTAGTGTTTTCCACTTACCACTCCATTGAAGTGATCAGCAAAGCCCAAAAAGAGCACAATCTGGCTGATTTTGACCTGATAATTTGTGATGAAGCGCACCGCACCACCGGCGCAACCTTTGACGACGATGACGAATCCAAATTTGTTAAAGTCCATGATGCCGATTTTATCAAGGCCGCCAAACGCCTGTACATGACGGCAACCCCGCGTATCTATGGCGTCGAGGCAAAGGCCAGCGCCGAAAAAGGCGACGTGACCTTATGCTCAATGGATGATGAAACCCTGTTCGGTCAAGAACTCTACGTGATCAGCTTTTCCGAAGCGGTCAAACAAGACTTGTTAGTTGATTATAAAGTGATCGTGTTGGCGATAGATGAAGCCCACGTTAGCCAACGCCTGCAAAAACTCTTAGCCGATGACAACAACCAGCTAAAAGTCGATGATGCCGCCAAAATTATTGGCTGTTGGAAAGCCTTATCAAAACAGGAATCCGCTAACGATTTAAAAGATGATAGCGCCCCCATGCGCCGCGCCGTGGCCTTTTGCCAAGTCATTGACCCGGCCAAAAACCCGAAAACCCACAAAGTCAGCTCCAAAAACATAGCCAGCATGTTTAAAGCAGTGGTCGAAGCCTATCAACAACAGGAAGAAGGAGGCGACGAAACCGCTACCCATCTACAGTGTGAGGCCGAACACGTTGACGGCAGCATGAATGCCAGCCAAAAAGAAGCCAAGCTGGTATGGCTAAAAGCGGCAACGCCGGAAAATACTTGCCGGATTTTAAGCAATGTCCGCTGTTTGTCCGAAGGTGTCGATGTGCCCGCCTTGGATGCCGTGTTGTTTTTAACGCCGCGCAATTCACAGGTGGATGTGGTGCAATCGGTGGTGCGTGTGATGCGTAAAGCCGACGGAAAAACGCGCGGTTATGTGATTTTA
>PMJA01000205.1 GCA_003158415.1 Methylobacter sp. | reverse complement strand
ATAATATCGACTAAAAGACCTGACTCTAAAACATTGAAAAAAGTTTTAGAAAGTTGTCTCGGAAATTACATATAGCTAACCTCAGGTTGTTATTTTTTATATTAGTTTCTTCATTTTTCATGACTTATATTTTCCACCATTCGCCATCGTGATGCTGTTCTACATTAGTATAAAGGTCGGCATAGCGTTCCGGCATAAAGCTATGAATAGGGACGACTTTTTTGGGGGCTAATGCTTCCACAAAGTTTTTCAGGTCAGCAGGACTAGCATGACCGGAAGTGTGTACGCTCTGTTTTGAAATATTGTGATATTCCAACCAGTCTTTTAACTTATCGTAAGTGCCTCTCTCCCAATAGCCCTCCCATTGCGAATAAATGTAGCTTGCACCTTCAAGACAATTACCTTTTTCAAGATCACTACAGTGCAGTGGTCTAAACAAAATAGTTGATTTTTTGGGGGACTCCTGTAGAGATTCGATAAATATTCGGTTTTTCGAGTGCTTTTTCAATAAATCAAACCAAGCGTTTTTCTTAATTTGTATCCGTTGCGATTGAGGAACATATAGGGCTACATCCGGCCAATCAGATTGGGGTATATTTTGGTTTCCAGTAGCTTCCAATATGGCGGCTGCGTAAAGGTCAATTACCAATCTTCGACCGGTTTTTTTACATGCCCGCAAAATAGAAACGATACGGTCTATATTTTGCGCTGACGTGTGAATCAAGGCCATGCCATCGGTAGCTGAGTAGGCCTGAACAAGTTGATCTTCAATTTCGCTTTCGCTAGGAAATCGCTGATCAGAACTTAGCCTGCTAAGAGAAGAACCCTCCACTAATAGGGCATCAATATTACAAGGCGGCTTTTCAATAAAACGATAAAATAGCGCTGATTTACGTCCATGAGCGCGAAAATCACCGCTATAAAAAAGCCGTTTGCCTCCGGCTTCAATCAAAAAAGCATAAGCATCATAAGCGGAATGATCGACTAAAAAAGGTGTTATCTTAAAAGGGCCGATTCCGAATGTTTGATTGGACTGGTAATCCCAGCCTGATGATGGGATTGGCGGGTTGTTTGGTAAGAACGGAGCGGCAGCTGACAGAATTCGGCGAGCATCTGCACCCATGCCAATCGGTATATTGGGTGAAATATGAGCAAGTAGTCCAAAATGATCCAAATGCGGATGCGAAATCAATATTCCTAATAGTGACGGATCGTTTCCATCCAGTGCTTGAATGGCTGGGAGATGTTGGCTATCGTTGCTTTCGGCGTCCAATGGTAGCCCAAGATCGATTAAAAGGCGTTGACCTTCATCTTCAACTTCCACACAGCTGCCGCCAATTTGCTTGCTTCCACGATGGATACATATACGCATTATTTTTCCTATTTATTTATGTGCACTATATATTCAATCGAGAGGCATTTGAGTTTAGCAATTTTTAAAATATTTTCTAAAACTCTTCGAAGCGTGACGGGGCTTACGCTGATTCCCAATAGGGAGATTGCGGGTCAGCACAAGGATGCGCTGGCTGAGCGGAGTCGAAGCCAGTTGTCCGCTTCGACTCCGCTCAGCGAACGGATTAGGTAACCGTGTCGTCAATTACTCCCCTGCCCTGACATCAAACTCGATCTTCCATCTGCCGCTGTCTTTTTGCGAAACCGCTTGCAATTCCAGGGTGCCGACTTCGGTGACGGCGGCGCACAGATGTACAGGCACGACTTCGCCGGGTCTTTGGCCTTCTACCGGCAAGGTGATTTCAATTTCATCCAGCTCGGACAGCTCTTCATCCGTCCAGTAATCCAGACGCGTGCCGACTTTATCTTCGCGGCGGATGTTGGAGGCGAAGAATCGGAATCGTACCGGCTCGCCTATCACCAGCCCGAATTCATCGTCCGGCAATTCTTCCCGCGTACCTTCTTCCATGCCGAACGGCGCTATACACAAAGCTTCAATCTCCGGCATCAAACCCGGCACGGCGGGCATCGCGCTTTCTATGCCGACATAATAAGCCGCCGCTGTGCCGCCTTTGATACGGACGCCTTTGCCCTTGCGCACAAAACCGTAATAAGCCGCGCCCCGTGCTACCGCCAGATCAAGATCGGCGCCCGCCAGCAATCGCGCTTCGGGCGCTTTCTCGCCCAGCAGCCACAAATTTAACACTTCCATTAAACGCTCGGCCAGCGCATTAGCTTTTAATACGCCACCGTTAAATAAAACGGCTGTGGGATGTAAGAAAGTAGCGTGTTCCGGCAAATTAATATCTTTTAGATCGTCGGTGGCGTTTTGCTGTTTGGCCAAAAAAGCCGCCAAATGGCGGGTGATAGCGGCATCCTGCGCATAAGGCAAACCGGCGGTTCGCAATCCTGTGCGGGTGCGGCTCACAGGTCTGTCGCTGACCGGCACTTTAGGCAAAAAGCCTTCGACCAATACCCTGCCTACTTCATCACGGGTCAGTTCGGTGCGCAGATTGCCAGACATTAACGACGAGCCACGGTTGGCGACCACCAGCGGAATAGCATCAATATCATCGTTGCTGAAGATTTTTTCCTTGGCATCCCGGCAACCATGCGTTAATGCCTGCACCTGCCAGGGTTCCAAACGTTTGCCGTCTTGTTCCAGCTTGGCTTTAACGGTGTAGGCTAAAGCCAAATCCATATTGTCGCCGCCCAGTAAGATATGATCGCCGACTGCGACGCGCGTGAGTTCCAGGTTGCCGTTTTTTTCAGTGACCGCTATCAATGACAAGTCGGTGGTGCCACCGCCGACATCAATCACCAAAATAATATCGCCGCAAGTCGCCTGTTTGCGCCAGTCACCTTGGCTTTTTTCTATCCAGCTGTATAAAGCTGCCTGCGGCTCTTCCAGCAGTATGGCCTGATCAAGGCCGACGGCGCGGGCGGATTCCACAGTCAACTCGCGAGCCGCCGGATCGAACGAGGCCGGTACGGTAATCACCAAATCCTGCTCCGCCAGAGGCGCATCAGGATGCTGATTTTTCCACGCATCACAAAGATGTTGTAGATAAGCGGTGGTTGCCTGCAACGGCGAAACGCGCTCGACTTCGTCGGGGGCATCCGGCGGCAGTATCGGCGCTTTACAATCCACCCCGGCATGGCATAACCAGCTTTTGGCGCTGGACACTAGGCGTATCGGGGTTTTGCTGCCCAGGTTGCGGGCTATTTCGCCAATCAGGTAGTCCGGTTTTGCGCTCCAAGGCAACGCGGTGGAGCCTTCCGCAAGCTCGGCTTCGTGCGCCTGATACAAAAACGATGGCAACTGATAGCGGTCTTCAACCACGCCGGGCGACGTCAGTTGAGGTATCGCCATGACGTGCTGGGAAAATTCCCCGTCTTCGTTATCGGTAATATCCGCGTAGGATAAAACGCAATGGGTCGTGCCTAAATCGATGCCGACTGAATAGCGTCTGGTGGCTAAAGGTAACGGTGCGACATCTTGAATGGTTTCTGTGGTGTTGTTTTCAGAGGAAAAGCCGGACTCCGGGATGTTTTCAGCCGCCTTAGATTCAAACGACTGATTGACAAACGCTGTGCCGAACAGCCCATTAATTGGACTGACGGGATTTATAGTGTTGGATTCTGGATTTACTGCCGCCGGTTGATAGGGCTTAGGCTGTTCTTCAGCATCCGGTTTTTTTTTGATATGGTCGAACAAGCTCATAACTCAACCTCTGCGGCAGCAAGAATGCTAGCGTTATGGCCTTGAGTCAGTTTCGGCAGTCGGATGTTAGTAACCTGCCAGCCTTTATGGATCAGGGTGCCGGTAAACGGCGCAGAGCCTACAATATTGCCTGTCAAGCGCACGGCAGCGGCATCGAAACCTTGCGGCAGGATAACTTTGTCGCCTTCCCGCTCGTTACGCACCGGAGCCAAGGTAAAGTGTTCGTTAATCGCCTTGTTGCAACCTTCATGTACGACTCGCGCGGCAACGCCTATATCAGCATCGCTGTAGCCGGTAATGTCTTCTTTAATAAAATCGATAAAGCGCGCTTCTTTTTGCAGCAGTCCCAGCAATTGCAAAGCGGCATCGGGTGTGGATTCTTTTAAGATAACCGGCTCCGGCACGGGCGCATATACCAGTTTTTCAACCTCGACAATTTTCTCCACGATTTTTATGACCGGTTCGGGAGTCGGCGCGGCTTGTTTAACGGTTTGTGCAACCGATTTGTTCTTGCAGCGTGCCAGACTGATAACCATCGCCAGCAGCAAAACGATAAGGATTAAGGCTAACAGCGCGACGGTGCCCGCCAGACAGACATGCCATAAATCGAAGGTGGTGGGCTTCAGGGATAAATCGATTGCATAATTCATATTCATTAAGCTCTGTGGGTTATTATTATTGTTGTTGGTTGCCCGCTTTACGCGACGCGGCTGAAAACATCATGCCCTGCAACGCTTCGCGCGTGGTTTGCATGCGCATTTGTTTTAAATGACGATCGGCGATAACGCCCGGCACTTCGGCATCGGTATAAACCTCGCGCATCTTTGCCAATATGGATTCGCATTGTTTCATAATGGCATCGGTGGCGTTGCGCGTGTCCTGTTGCTGATAAGCCGGTTTTTGCATTTCATCGCCCACGCATTTTTTATAGTCATATTTGGCGGCCTGAATTTTTTCAATCGTGGCATCGGACAAGGTGGTGTTATGCCATTCGTTTTTCGCATCGTCAGCGTAAGCCGCTACGGCAGCCAGACAGAGACTTAAGAAAAGAAATTTTTTCATGGTATTCCTTAAAGATCATTATTGGAATTTTAAACGCTTGATTTTACGCGAACTGGTTGAAAATGAATAATATAGAGACGCGATAAATCACGTCTCTACAATACCATTCGTTTAACGACTGCTTTGTAACGCAGCTATGCGCTCTTCCAATGGCGGATGGCTCATAAACAAATGGCTCATGCCTCCGCCGTTAATACCGAAAGCGGCTAATTGTCCTGGCAAATCTTGCGCATCCTGTCCGCGTTGCAAAGCCCGCAACGCGCCTATCATCTTTTCCC
Source organism: Methylobacter sp. (assembly GCA_003158415.1). Classification (GTDB taxonomy): domain Bacteria; phylum Pseudomonadota; class Gammaproteobacteria; order Methylococcales; family Methylomonadaceae; genus Methylobacter_C. The sequence goes on along the minus strand of PMJA01000205.1, from coordinate 4,508 downwards.
GACCGGCTAATTTGGCACCGCCCGCATCAGCTCGAAATTCCCGATAACGGGAAAACCACATCACCAGCATCGACGCCAGAAAGCCTAAGACAATTTGTGCCGCCATTTGCGTGATGTAATAGCCCATGCCGTGACCGCGTTCGTTTTGAAGAATCACACGATCGACCACATGACCTATGATCGTGGCAAAAAAGTAAACAAAGGTGTTGACCACGCCCTGCATTAACGCCATCGTCACCATATCGCCGTTAGCGACATGGGTTATTTCATGCCCGATCACAGCTTCCACCTCATCGGCATTCATGTTGTGCAGCAAACCGGTACTGACTGCGACCAGCGCGCTGTTCCTATTCATGCCGGTGGCGAATGCGTTGGCTTCCGGGGTGTCAAATATACCCACTTCAGGCATACCGATACCGGCCAAACGTGCCTGTTTAGCCACGATGTCCACCAACCAGCGTTCAGTCTGGTTTTGTGCCTGTTCGATAACCTGCACACCCATCGCCTGTTTTGCAGACCATTTAGACATCGCCAAAGAAATGACTGAACCGGTCATACCGATGATTGCCGACATCAGCAACAAGGCGTTAAGATTAAGATCAATGCCTTGGGCATCTAAAACGCCGCCTAGGCCTAAGAGATTAAAAATAATACTGATAACGACCATTATGGCAACATTGGTCGCTAGAAAAAGAAAAATCCGCATCATGGTGATAGCCTCAGTTAAGTTAATATTCAATTTGTTATGGGGATTGAATAACATATTCCAACCCTCGCTAAGAGTGATAATATAACGCAAAGTTTATTTATTAAAGGTTCTGGTCATGAGTTTTTTTAAAGCCACGCTGCTCCCCCTGTTATTACTTAACTACGGTTTAGTTTTCGCAGCCGCTGATGCCCATCGGGATGTGCTGAAACAACTGCATACCCCTGACGGTTTCACCGTATCGATTTATGCCGACAATGTGCCGAACGCCCGCAGCTTGGCCTTGGGCGATAACGGCGTCGTCTTTGTCGGCAGCGGACGTGAAGGCAAAGTCTATGCTGTGCAGGATAGCAATAACGACGGCGTAGCCGAACAGCGTTATGTCATCGCCGACAACTTGACCATGCCCAACGGCGTCGCCTACAAGGACGGTGTGCTTTATGTCGCGGAAATCAGCCGCATTATCCGTTTCGATAATATCGTCCGGCAACTAACCCATCCGCCCAAGCCTGTTGCGGTTTATGATAAATTCCCATCAGACACGCATCACGGCTGGAAATATCTGCGTTTCGGCCCCGACGGCAAGCTTTACACCGCCGTCGGCGCGCCCTGCAATATTTGCAAGCCTGATAAGGACATTTACGCGTCGCTGGTCAGGCTTAATGCCGACGGCAGCGATTTTGAAATTATCGCCCATGGCATCAGAAATACCGTCGGTTTTGATTGGCAACCCGAAACGAACGCGTTGTTTTTTACCGATAACGGCCGCGATTATTTAGGCGATGACAGCCCACCCGATGAACTCAACCATTGGTCTGTTAAAGGCGAACATTTCGGCTATCCCTATTGCCACGGCGGCGACATTCAAGACCCTGAATTCGGGGCCGATAAAAAATGCAAAGACTTTACCCCGCCCGCCTGGAAATTTAAAGCGCATATCGCCCCCTTGGGCCTGCGTTTTTATCAGGGCAAACAATTTCCGGCTGAATACAAAAACCAGTTATTTGTCGCGCAGCACGGCTCATGGAACCGCACGGAACCCCAAGGCTACCGCGTTGTTTTAGTCAAATTTAACCAGGATAAACCGATAGCTGAACAGGATTTTATCAGCGGCTGGCTGACCAAAGACGGCGACGTGCTGGGACGGCCGGTAGATATTTTAACCCTGCCGGACGGCAGTCTGTTGATTAGCGATGATAAACTGGGCGTTATTTATAAAGTGTCATACCAGGGTAAACCATGAAAAAAGAATTTGAAATCATAGAAAAGAAAATCGTTTATCCGGGGTTTTTCCGCATGGAAAAATACCGATTGAAACATACCTTGTATGCAGGTGGCTGGAGCGCGGAAATAAGCCGTGAATTGTTCGTGCGCGGCAGTTGCGTCGCCGTGTTGCTCTATGATCCGCATACCGATAAAGTGGTGCTGATCGAACAGTTCCGGGCCGGGGCCATTTTGCAACCGGACAGGGCCTGGCTGGTGGAAATTGTTGCGGGTGCCATAGAAGAAGGAGAAACCGCCGAGGAAGTCGCGTACCGGGAATCCATCGAAGAAGCGGGCTGCGAGATCCAGGAACTGATGGTGATCAATGAGTTTTACACCACGCCCGGCGGCTCATCCGAACGTATCACCCTGTTTTGCGGCAAAGTGGACGGCACGCAAGTCGGCGGCATACACGGACTGGATCACGAGGACGAAGACATATTAGTAAGCGCCGTTGATTTCGACGACGCCTATCTTATGGTGGAGAACAACGAGATAGAGTCCGCCATCCCGATTATCGCCATCCAATGGCTGGCATTGAATAAACAAAAACTCAGACAAAAGTGGTTAAGCTAGAGGCGATTAAAACCGGATTATGAACACGCCTACCAATAAAACCCATCGCTATTTTTTTTACCGCTTGCTGATACCGGTAGTCGTCGTTTTGTTTTCCGGCTGCTCCGACATTCCCGAAATAAAACCTGACACGCAGGCGGCATCGCCCGCCACGACTTATGCACTCAGCCTGCAAGGCACGCCCTATCGTTATGGCAAGGAGACACCCGAAGAAGGCTTCGATTGCAGCGGCTTCGTTAAACATGTCTACCAAAAACAGGGAATAATGTTGCCGCGCACCGTAAAAGATATGGCGCTGTATTTGCCGCAAATCCCGAAAAATGAGATTATTTCCGGCGATCTGGTTTTTTTCAATACCAACGGCAACCCCTACTCGCATGTCGGCATTTACGTCAATGATGACAAGTTTATACACGCCCCCAGCCAGCACACAGGTCGCGTGCTGGTTTCCAGCCTTAAAAACCAGTATTGGCAAAAACACTATATCTGCGCTCGCCGCCCACGTAGGCTTTGATTACTCTAAACCTAAGAGGCAATCTCCATCACGACATCGGATAAGCCAATTAAGCTTAAAAGCCTAATTGAAAATTGTCTATTTTACGAATATACAAAAGCCGCAGATCCTAAAGGTTCTGGAGCAATCTCTAAAATTCCGTTTGCCAATTTCGGTAGCGAGTTACATGAATCTGGCAGTACCCGGCTTATCCCGCTTGATATAAGTGCAGAATTAGGCTGCGTAGGGCCCGCGACCAGTCCCGCCCTTTGCGCTAATTTTGTACGCATTCTGGCGGGAGACGTGTTGTCTACGAATTTTAATGCCACCTCGCAATTATTTTATGTCATCTATGGAAGCGGACTGACTGATTTTGATGGCATAAACATTCCATGGAAAACAGGTGATTTTGTGGCGTTGCCGATAGGTAAAGAAACACGCCATTTTGCTGATACCAATTCGGTCTTTTACTTGGTTCATGACGAGCCGCTGCTACGCTACTTGGGTGCTAAAGCGAATAGCCAACGCTTTAAACCAACGCTTTATACTTCCGAAGACTCCTTGCGGGAGTTGGACAAAGTAAAAAAAGAAGCAAAAGCGGTAAACCGAAGCCGCATTAGCGTCTTGCTTGCCAACAAAGCAATGGATCAAACTTTAACGGTGACCCACACACTTTGGGCTATGCTTGGGGTACTGCCAATAAATGCAGTCCAATTACCGCACCGGCATCAGTCGGTAGCCCTGGATTTGATCTTAGATTGTGCTCCCGGTTGCTATACACTCGTTGGCACAAAAATTTCTGCAAAGGGAGAAATAATAAACGCGACAAAAGTGGATTGGAAACCGTATTCAGCCTTCATCACACCGCCAGGTTACTGGCACGCACATTACAATGAATCCATTAGGAAAGCCCATTTAATACCCCTGCAAGACGCCGGTTTACAAACTTATTTGAGAACCTTGGACATCAAATTTGTGCTGCCAAATGGGGAAACGTCTGCCCAATGAAATCAGCTTTGATAAGAAATTCATTAGCAATGCAAACTTCATCATAAACGGCTTGAGGAACCTTACCCTCGCCGAATAACGCATCCAGCAATAACAGACTATCGCATACAGACAAAGCGACCAGCGCAGAACTATCGGCAACAACAATCATCTTTGCCGCTGTTGAAAACGCAAAACATCCGCCTCTATAGATTCTACTGAGGCATTAATTGCACTGATTTGATGTTGTTTACAAGCCTGGAAAAAATCGTAAATATCGATCCCGGCCAATTCACAAGCCGCGCCACGCGACAATTGGCCGGATTGAAACATCATCAACGCCACATACAGCTTAATTTGCTGGGCTATTTGGTTTTGACGCTGGCCTTGTATATATTGATCGGGAATTTCTAAGGTAAGCTGCATGGTATTAGCCTTGAATGATGATCTTGGTATTTATCTTATACTCGATGTTCAAGTTTT
>PMJA01000390.1:1658-5003 GCA_003158415.1 Methylobacter sp. | reverse complement strand
CGGCGGCTTAATTGCAGCTTGGCCTGTTCCAGATGATTGAGGTATAAATGTACATCGCCGCCCGTCCAGATAAAATCACCCACCGCCAAATCGCATTGCTGAGCCACGATATGCGTCAATAAGGCATAACTGGTAATATTGAACGGCAAGCCCAAAAACGTGTCGCAGCTGCGCTGATAGAGCTGGCATGACAGCCTGCCGTCGGCCACATAGAGCTGAAAAAAGGCGTGGCAGGGCGCCAAAGCCATTTTTCCGTGCGCCACATTCTGTTGCGGGCTCATGCTCTCATCGGGCAAATCGGCGACATTCCAGGCGGAAACGATAATGCGCCGACTGTTGGGCGTTTTTTTTAGCTGTTCGATAACCTGCTGTATTTGATCGATATGTCGTCCGTCCGGGGTCGGCCATGAACGCCATTGATGCCCGTACACCGGCCCCAAATCGCCGTGTTCGTCTGCCCATTCATTCCAAATAGTAACATTATACTCATGTAAATAAGCCAAATTCGTTTCGCCTTTTAAAAACCACAGTAATTCATGAATGATGGATTTTAAATGAATTTTCTTAGTGGTCACCAGCGGAAAACCCTGCGACAAGTCGAAGCGCATCTGATGGCCAAAAATCGACAACGTGCCGCTGCCGGTTCTGTCGCCCTTAAGGGTGCCTTCGGTAAGGATTTTATCGAGTAATTCTAAATAGATCTGCATGGGGTTTTTCGTTTATCGGGGGTTTAGTGGTTTCGCGTGGGAGTGTCAGTGCATAAAAAACCCCGCTAAGCCAGATAACTTGCGGGGTTGTGGTCTGTCTGGGCCTATGTGAAACAGCCCTAAATCTTACAAGCTGTAGTACATATCATATTCTACAGGGTGCGTGCTCATACGAATACGCGTTACTTCTTCCATCTTCAGCTTAATGTAGCCGTCGATTACGTCATCAGTGAAAACACCGCCTTGTTTCAAAAATTCGCGGTCATTGTCCAGCGCTTCTAAGGCTTGATCAAATGAATGGCAAACTTGCGGAATGTTGTTCGCTTCTTCGGCAGGCAAGTCATACAAATCTTTATCCATCGCGTCGCCGGGATGAATTTTGTTTTGTATGCCGTCCAGGCCCGCCATCAACATAGCAGAGAACGCCAAATAAGGGTTTGCTGTTGAGTCAGGGAAACGCACTTCGATACGACGACCTTTAGGGTTGTTTACGAAAGGAATGCGGATAGACGCAGAACGGTTACGTGCAGAGTAAGCCAGCATGACTGGGGCTTCAAAGCCTGGAACCAGACGTTTATAGCTGTTGGTTGACGCGTTGGTGAAAGCATTAAGCGCTTTCGCATGCTTAATGATGCCGCCAATGTAATACAGGGCTGTTTCAGACAAGCCACCGTATAAATCGCCTGTGAACAGGTTCTTGCCGTCTTTAGCGAGTGATTGATGTACGTGCATACCGCTGCCGTTGTCGCCCACTAAAGGTTTAGGCATGAAAGTCGCTGTTTTACCGTAAGCGTGAGCAATATTGGCAACCACGTATTTCAGTTCCAGCACTTCGTCCGCTTTTTTAACCAGCGTGTTGAATCTTACGCCGATTTCACATTGACCGGCAGTTGCAACTTCGTGATGGTGAACTTCAGTAACTTGGCCCATTTCTTCCAGCGTCAAGCACATTGCAGAACGGATGTCCTGAAGTGAGTCGACCGGCGGCACAGGAAAGTAACCGCCTTTAACGCCTGGACGATGTCCGGTGTTGCCGTCTGGATAGACTTTTTCCGAGTTCCAGCCCGCTTCTTCTGAATCGACTTTGTAGAATGAGCCGCTCATATCGGTGCCCCAACGGACATCATCAAATATGAAGAATTCATTTTCAGGGCCGAAGAATGCAGTATCTGCAATGCCGGTTGCTTTTAAATAGTTTTCTGCACGTTTGGCTAATGAACGCGGATCACGTTCGTAACCTTGCATGTTTTTAGGTTCAATGATGTCGCAACGCAAAATCAAGGTGTTGTCATCAAAGAAAGGGTCGATAACAGCAGTTGTATGATCAGGCATCAAAATCATGTCTGATTCATTGATGTGTTTCCAGCCTGCGACTGAAGAGCCATCAAACATATTGCCTTCTTCAAAGGTATCTTCATCGATAGAATGAGCAGGGAATGTGACATGTTGCTCTTTGCCGCGCGTGTCACAAAAACGAAAATCGACGAACTTGATGTCGTTTTCTTCGATCATTTTAAGTACTTTTTTTACAGACATGTAGGTTGTCTCCTGAGATTGGTTATTATTGAATCAGTGTTTTATGCCAAACATTGTAACGATACCATTTTTTTTGCTAGATTCGCCACTAAAAAAACGAAGGGCTATCATTGCCTTATTTTGGTGCGATTAGTAAAAACCGTTTGGATGCTCATCATTAATGCTAGATGCCCGTAATAACGGGGTATGGCGAGAGCCAGCAGCGCTGGTATTTTGTTATAGCGCAACAAAATTGGCGTGGCGCACACAATTAATTCAAAACACTGTTTTATACGCACAATAATGGTGCTATCATAAAAAACAAATATAGCCTGTAATTATAACTTCATGTTTTTATTTGTAATAAAAATATGGCATGGTATCTGCTTTATGTTTTTCGTGTGTTATGCCAAATGATTAGTGTGTTGTTTTTTGACGACAATATAGAATCCAAACCTTGAGGGGAATTAAAATGAAAAATATGCCAAAACGCAAGCGCCCGCTGTTTATCGCGGCTGCAGGCGGCTTTCTGTCAATGACTATGGGCATAACGCCTGCCGAAGCCGTGCCGGGTGCGGTTGCCGGACTGACCGGTTTTGATGTTAATGAAACCAAGCTGTTAAAGGATAACGCTATCACTGTCGGCGGCTGGGCCAATGCGGGTATCACCTATAATCCGAATAACCCATCGAACGGTTTTAACGGACCGGTTACCTTTGGCGATCTTTCTGGAACCCCCCAGTTGAATCAGTTGAACCTATTCATACAGCGCGCCGTAGCGACGGAAGGCGATGCGTGGTCTTTCGGCGGCCGTTTCGACTTTATGTTCGGCACCGACTCTATTTTTACCCANNAATTGGGATTTGAGTCTGCTTAATATGAACACTTACGGAATAGCCTTGCCCCAAGCTTATATGGAAACTTATGTCCCGGTCGGCAACGGTTTGGATGTCAAGATCGGCCATTTTTACACGCCGATCGGTTATGAAACCGTACCCGCGAATGAAAACTTCTTTTACACCCATGCTTATACCATGCAATACGGCGAACCGTTCACGCACACCGGCGCTTTGGGTAACTACGCCGTCGATAAAAACTGGGGTGTTATGGGCGGTGTGACTAC
>PMJA01000390.1:0-1626 GCA_003158415.1 Methylobacter sp. | reverse complement strand
GTGCTGAAGCACAATATCACCGACAAAACCCATCTGGTCTTACAGCATGATCATGGTTTCGCCAATGGCGTCATAACGCCCTACGGCGTCAATCAAAATGCCCAATGGTATGGCATTAACTCGCATTTGACCTATGACCTCAAAGATGACCTGACGATAGGCATGCGGGCTGAATGGTTTGATGACGCCAACGGTTTTCGGGTCGGCTCTCCCGGCCGTGTAGCTGCCGCTAACTATATTAACAGCAGCGGTGGTACGACCAGTTATGCCGGCAGTACCTATAGCTCCACATCAGCTGCTGCGAATTATTATCAGGTGACTCTGGGAGCTAATTGGAAGCCGGTAACATGGCTGAATCTGCGTCCGAATATACGCTATGACCATGTCTCAGGATCCGCCGCAACTGGCGGTGCTTACACCCCGTTTGGCGGCAGACAGGATCAAGTCTTGTTCTCTACCGACTTTAACGTCAACTTTTAGTCCGGTATCTATTTGTAAGATTGCTAAAAAATGCGCCTGATGGGCGCATTTTTTTTGCAAGCGGAAGACAAATTTTGTTAATGATCACGTTATTTTTCACTCCTAAGTTTATGTAATCGTTTACAATAATTCATGCAAAAAAATACCGATCCTCCAAAGCCCCTTTTTAGCGATTTATCGGCTACCGATAACGAGCAGATCGAGCGTGCGTTGGCGGTTGTCGCGCGTATTCCCGACGACCCGCATTATCATCGTCCCAAGGGCGTAGAGGTAGCGGGCGTGTTAAGGGATTACCATGTCGATTTGAAAACGTTGCTCGCAGCCATACTGAGCGATCCGCGTCTTGCCAAGCTGACGCCGCAACCCGACATCAAGGCGGAGTTCGGCGAAACGGTTGCGGCTTTGGTAAAAGATGTCAACTGGCTGAATAAATTGACGGTTTATACGCCGGAGATGACCAACAAGCCCAATCAGGCGGAAACCTTGCGGCGCATGCTGTTGTCGATGACCCAGGATGTCCGGGCGGTGTTAATTAAGCTGGCTTACCGGATACATAGGCTGCGGAATCTGCCGAGGGAATCTTATGAGATGCGGCATTTTATCTCGCGGGAAACGCTGGATATTTATGCGCCTATCGCCAATCGTTTAGGCATACATCAGTTTAAATGGGAGCTGGAAGACATGGCTTTTCGGTATCTGGAACCGCAAGCCTACCGCCAGATTGCTAAATCCCTGGCCAATAATCGTATACAACGCGAAAACTGCGTTAACAGTTTTATTGCGCTGCTGCAAAAACATCTCTCCGAAGAACACATAGCCAGCAGTTGTTACGGTCGTCCCAAACATATTTACAGCATTTGGAAAAAAATGCAGCGTAAACAGTTGGGCATAGACGAGCTGTATGATCTGCTGGCGGTGCGCGTGATCGTCGATAACCTGACCCACTGTTACACCGTGTTGGGTATCGTACACAGCTTATGGCAATACATCCCCAAAGAGTTCGACGATTACATCGCCAATCCCAAGGAAAACGGCTATCAGTCGCTGCACACGGTTATTTTGGATCCGCAAGGCAACCGCATTGAGGTGCAGATACGCACCCAGGATATGCACGATTACGCCGAACTCGGCGTCGCCGCGCACTGG
>PMJA01000069.1:4584-4777 GCA_003158415.1 Methylobacter sp. | reverse complement strand
ATCAAGCCTCGTGTGCGGGCCTTGTGGTCTGGAGCCTTGGCTTCGTCATCAAACATCAGCTCTACGAACTTGCTTTGGGACAGCAAAGGCGGAAAGTAGGTTATTGTCAGCACGAAATAGCCTTCATACATGGTACCCAAACCCTCGAAAAGACGCCGCCGTTCTTCATCAATAGCGGCTGACACAGGATCGG
>PMJA01000069.1:0-4554 GCA_003158415.1 Methylobacter sp. | reverse complement strand
CGCTGTTCGTCGGTGCTGCTTGCATTGTCATCGCCTTGATAGAGCCAGGAGGCCATAAACGAGCCATTCTTCCCCACGATCACGCCGTCATCGACCATCGCGGCGTAATTGAGGAGGTCGGCCAAACCGGCGTCTTTGGAACGGTACTTTTTCAGCTTCAATTCGGCATTAACATTACTGATGCCACCATACAGAATGAGAACCATCAAAATACCGAGGCCCGCAATAATAGTAGTGATTACTTGAATCGTCATAGGTATTGCTTCCCTTGGCTATTAGGATTGAGTCGGAAAGGGGTACTACGCGGCGGGTAGTACCCCTTTAGTTTATTGCCTTTATTGCCCTTGTACTTGCGATGTCTCAGGTACACAAAGCGCATTTTTGGATCGGACTTTGCCATGAGTCGGCACGCGAAAAGTGCAGCAATCCACAAGGCAAGTCCAAATATCGTCGCCCTTAATTCTTGAGCACTGAATATCAACGCAAATGCCACCAGACCAGCGAACATTACCAGTTCACGATCCCCGCCCATAAACAGGTTGTCTCTATTGCCGGCCCGACGAATGGGTATTGATCGAATGGCCATGTTATGCAATCCGTTCAATAACTATCGGGGTCGTGGCCTTGGCTTTATAAATCACAGCTTCACCCAAAGAGGCTATTTCAGCGCCTTTCCCGAAGAATGAACTCATCATATTTTGTGCGCCGACAAGCAGGGCCATGACCAGAACGAGGAAGATCAATGTTCTAAAGAAACCATTGAGGTCGCCACCAAATATTAATACGCCGCCCGCGATCACAATGCCGATAATTGATAACGCGAACGCCACCGGGCCGGTAACGGAGTTCTGTAAGCTGGTTAACCACGATTCATACGGCAGCGAACCGCCCGTGCCTGTGGATGCGAATGCGTGTTGAGGAGCCAAGAGGATGATCACCCATAACAACGCTAGGCCGATGTAAAATATTGTCGGGCGATTAAGGGCAAAGTGTTGGCGTAACATAGTTGCTTGCATTGGTAATACTCCTAGAGGGTTTTGGTGATGTAACGGCCGTTCTCATACCCGGAAATCTCAAGTATTTCCTGTATGCGACGACCATCCTGAGTTTTGGCGATATGAACAACAACATGAACCACCTCGCCTATCAGCGGTTCAATATCTGATGGAGCTGACTCATTACGAGTAATGAGCGACTTCAAACGGGTCAATCCAGCGGCTGCATTGTTTGCATGGAGGGTGGCAGCCCCTCCTTCATGTCCTGTATTCCAGGCATCAAGCAAATCTAACGCCTCCGCTCCGCGCACTTCACCAACCAGTATTCGGTCTGGCCGCATACGCAAGGTTGCTTTGAGTAGTGCCGTCATCGGCACATCAAAAGATGTGTGGTACTGGACGAAGTTCTCAGCGGCGCACTGAATTTCCCCCGTGTCCTCGATAATAAACACTCGCTCGGTGGGATCACACACCACCATTTCATTGATAATGGCATTTACCAGTGTGGTCTTGCCAGAGCCAGTGCCGCCAATAACAAGTATATTTCGATGATTAGCGACAAACGATTTTAGTGCTTCATATTGCGCTGGCGTCATGATTCCGGCATCTACATATTGCTCAAGCGTAAAGATGGCGATGGCCCGCTTGCGGATGGCAAAAATGGGTGCTGGAACGATGGGGGGTAGCTGGCCTGCGAAACGCGAACCATCAAGTGGCAACTCACCCTCGATGATAGGCTTAATTCTGGTAATTTCTTTACCGTGATAGCCTGCAACAGTCTTGATGATTGCCTCAGCTTGCGCTGTACGCAAAGTGCCGATGCACTTCATGCGTTCGCCCAGACATTCTTGCCACAGTTTGCCGTCGGCATTAAGCATTATTTCTACGGTCTTGGGATTATTCAGCGCTGCCATAAGCAGTGGCCCCATATCGCGCTCAAGCTTTTTCTTTGCCCGTTCTTTCACGCTAGTAACGTTATCTTCAGATTCTTTCATTTTTACCAACCGGTATATTGTGCATTTTGTTATCCTCAAGAAAGCATGATAGAAATGCGCATCCGACACACCCAAATCTTCTTAAATGGGGATGCTGAACGAATGCTCCGCCAATCTTTTTAGCAGCAGTTTGGAGCGCCACAAGCTGAATTTTGTAGAAATAGGTTTGAATATAGTTATTCACCTTATCGGCTATCGCCATCGTTGCAAGGTTAAAGGGTTTGATCACGTTTTGTTAATTAAGGCGTTCTCGGGTTGCTTTTTTTACTTTTATTTAAAGGATAAAACGAAAAAACAATATTATAGCCGTAAGAATTTTATTAACCACACAATATATCCACTTCTTGGAGTTAAATGTATTTTTAATGTGTTTTTAATGCGTTTTTAATGTATTTCTAATATTGATCAAGATGGCGAATTGGCTCATCACTAGCGGCCTTTTTAGCCGCTAAAATTCTTGATAATTTGGTAGGATATTATTTTGAAGGTAGTTGATTTGGTCTTTATGCTAGGGGCACATTGTGCCCTTGTCAATATTTTTTTAATTTTCTATTTCTTTTAATACTTTGATTGCCCATGCCGGGCATGCTCGCGCTGTTTTTGCTGTTGGTGCTGATAGCCATGATTTGACTGCCCTGGTACTTACTTTACGTAATGTCTTTTTCGTTATCAGTTCTGCGGCTTGCGCCTGGGTGATGCCTAGTTGCTCGAGTATCGCCCTAAACTCCTTTTGGTTAATAATTCTTTCTTGATCTTGTTCCATTTTTTTTAGTTGTTTTTAATGGTTTTTTGTTGAGTTATACAGAGACGTTTTTTTTTGAATGGTTATTTGCTTTTTTAGGTTTTCTGGTGTTTGCAGCAATCTGTTTTCTTATGTTATCTTTATTGATCTGATCCCATTGACGCACCCTGAACGCTTGATACTCAGTCAAAACTGCGGATACACGTAAAAAGCCAGTGGGCAGACTTCGGGGTGCTTTCCCACCCGCCAGCTCGTCTAATGTATCTTTGTCCAGGTCGGTCAACTCCAAGAGAAGTGGCAGCGGTGTTTCTAGGGCTTCTGCTATGGCTTCTAAGATTCTGAGTGATGGGTTGGCCCTACCATTGGTGAGATCACTCAAGAACGAGTCCGAGATGTCGGCTTGTACGGCTAATTCATGTTTTGTCATGTTTCGTTCGTCAAGAAGGCGTAATATGTTTGTGAATAGTATTTGGTTGTACACGTATTGAGTAATCCTTATGTTATGTGATGCAATTTTTAGCCGCTAAAATTAGCCTTGATTTTATATTTTATTTAGCTAAATTATATGTTATATTCAAACAAGGCGAATAAACGCCACTAAACGAATTCCAATTTACCTGGAATCTTACCCGATATAGCGGTGTTCGGATATAATCAAAAGCATCTTTGACCTTCACATCAATCAGACTTGACACACTGCCTTTGATGAGATAATAAACTCCCGCTACATCAGGTTAAATTCTATCCATATAAAGGAGCCGAAAATATGAAAAAAAACGCCAAAATGGCTGACGACAATGGTAATGAACAGAACAAGGAAAAGCCATTTATTCCACCGATCAAGGCGGATTTTTTGGGAAACCAGCTTGATCTATTCCGTTCATTTTTATGCAATGGCGATAATGAACGTAACAGGCTTTCAAATACTTTTGATCTTTGGGATAGCATCCCCGCATATGCCATGTCACGGCAGCAAATGACCAAGATACGCAAAGAAAAGGGGTTTCTCCCGTTGCAGCGCATCTGTTTTAATTATCGGAAACACCCGTATGAAGTAATGATACAAGCCGCCAGGATATACGATAAAAAAACTAAGACGGAAACCGACTATTATCCCTCTGCAAATGAACAACTAATCGAGGATGCCTTGCGAAAAATGGCCACCGAGCCGAACAATGGTTTTTTTGATAAGTCAAATTTCCGCAGCGGTGTAGTTTTTTCGCTACACATGCTTCGCAAAGAACTGGAGGATCGTGGACATGCCCGATCATATTACCAGATAGTTTTAAGCCTCAATATATTAGCTGGTAGCATCATTGAAATTGGCACTATAGACGATAATAATGGTGAGGGCTGTATCAAAGGTGGCTATATTTCAGGACTATCGTCGGTATCAAAAAACAAACTAGCAGAAGACCCTGACGCAAAATGGATTGTGCAATTTCATTCGCTTGTTACGCAAGCAATGGATACCTTGGACTATCGGCAATTTAACTACGCGCTGATGATGAGCCATCAAACACAGCTTGCGCGTTGGTTGCACAAGCAATTATCACTGAAATTCACCTTTGCCAGCCTGACCACGCCTTTTGAAATACGTTACAGCACCATCAAACGGGACAGTGCCTTGTTGGAAAGCTACGGGCGCGAACGTAAAGCCATCGAAGCCTTGAATAATTCTTTCGATGAACTGGTGACCGGCCATGTCCTAACAAAATACATAAAAAACAACGTTCTCGCAGATCGCGGAAAGATTCAAGACGTTGTTTATACCTTATTCCCATCGCCTGATTTTTGTCGAGATATGAAGGCCGCAAACAAA
>PMJA01000033.1 GCA_003158415.1 Methylobacter sp. | reverse complement strand
TGATTTATTCATAAAGAGTTCTTTCATAACTTGTTTTAGGCTCACTCTCAAGCACAACAATTAATAAGGTATTTAACTCCTGTTACAAAACGAATTGGGTAAGAGATGAAAGGGGTCAGCCTGTTTCATGGCACATAGTTTAGCGAGCTTGCCCGTAAATAAGGGTTAGCCATTTGTAAAATTAAGTAAAAGTCACTGAATAAAGCAGTAATGTCGATAAGGTTTCGCTATCATCTGAAACGTATGTATTTGAATACGTTGTAGCGATGTCCCCACAACCCTTTAACAAGTCCAAATACTCATTGCCGATTGACCACTCTGCACATGAATGGGCAGATTAATACGCATAACGGGAAACTGATGAATAACGTTCTTTTGGTGGATGATGATGTAGAACTTGCAGCGATGCTTGCAGACTATTTACGGCGCGACGGTTTTGACGTTCAGACGGTATACGATGGAGCAACCGGGGTGACTGAGGCATTGTCCGGCAGACATGCCATCGTCGTGATGGATATCATGATGCCTGGCATGAGCGGGATTGAAGCGCTGGGACGCATTCGTTTGCAAAGTCGAATTCCGGTTCTGATGCTGACGGGCAAGGGCGACGATGTTGATCGTATTATCGGACTTGAGCTGGGTGCCGATGACTACGTGCCAAAACCCAGCTCGCCCAGAGAGCTCGCCGCCAGAATCCGCGCTATCCTCCGCCGAACTCAAACGTCTGCTGAAATACCCGAATTACTCTCAGTCGGTTTGCTGACGATGTATCCTCAAAAGCGTGATGCGATTTGGAGCGGCCAACCTCTGGAATTAACCAGCACCGAGTTCAATTTGCTTGAAGTTCTGGCTCGAAATGCCGGTCGTGTCGTAAATAAGAACGAATTGTCGGAAGCGGGGCTAGGTCGGCCTCTCGCGCGTTTTGATCGCAGTATTGATGTACACATTAGCAGTATTCGTCAGAAGCTCGATGTGTGTCCCAATGGCCAGTCTTACATCCAGACAGTACGAGGAAGAGGTTATGTTTTCATTAAGGATTGAGCATTTAGGAAGACTGTTCTGGAAACTGTTCTTCGCGATTTGGCTTTCCCAATTAACCGTTATCATTGGTGTTGGAGCGGTATTTTTGATGCACCGGTATACCGGTGGCAATGATGCACTAACAACAAGTGTCAGTTTGCACAGGCCTGCCATACGCGAGGTTGCTGCAGCAGCAGCCTTATTGCGTGCAGGTGGCATTTCGGCATTACGCGACTTGGAACTAGAAACTCAGCGCGAATTACATCCGCCGGTTTATGCGGTTAATGAGCATGGCACTGATATTCTTGAGCGCCCACTGTCACCAACAGACTGGGGTTATGTTCAGCAATTGGTTCGTGAAGGCCGTTATCCGCAACAAATTCGTACAGTCCAAACGAATGACGGGCATCGTTACGTTTTATTCACACCCGAACGCGGTCGACAGTTCGACCTGCAACTGCCAAAACATCCTGAGGACATCCCTCCACCCAGCGCTACTTTGTTGCCGGTTTTGCCGGTGATCATGGGACTTCTCACTAGTCTTTTATTCAGTGCTGTACTCGCTTGGTATTTAGCTAAACCCATCCGCTATCTGCGGGCTGGCTTCGAAAGCTTTGCCAAAAACCAGTTCGACACACAAGTGAGTCTTGCCATGGGCCGACGCCGGGATGAGTTGGCGGACCTAGGACGTGAGTTCGATCATATGGCTCATCAAATTACGACTTTGATGGCTGCACAGCGGCATCTTTTACACGATGTATCTCACGAGTTGCGCTCACCTCTGGCCCGTTTGCAAGCCGCTATCGGACTGGCTCGACAGCAACCGGATAAGATCGATACCAGTCTTGACCGCATTGAGCGGGAGGCTGGGCGCTTAGACGAATTGGTGGGTGAAGTATTGACGCTTTCCAGGCTAGAGGCTGGCGTTACCAATTCTGTAAAGGAAGAATTTGATCTCACCGAACTACTTGATTCCGTTATTGAGGATGCTCGGTTCGAAGCCTCGACCAAAAATGTTGCGGTCAATTACCTTGAAAGCCATGAAATTCTGATCAATGCAGATGCAGAATTGATACACAGGGCTCTGGAAAACATACTTCGTAATGCCGTAAAGCATACTCCGCCGGGATTGAGCATTCAGGTTGAGATGGATTCTTCCTTGGATGGTCGGCAGGTGCATCTCAGAATTTCCGATCAGGGGCATGGTGTTGCTGATGAGCAGTTGACGTCAGTTTTCGAACCTTTTTTTCGAGGCAGTGGTAATAGTCAGATTGGCTTTGGTCTTGGTTTGGCCATTGCCCGACGGGCGGTTGAAGTCCATGGTGGCTCAATTACCGCGCGAAACAAACCGGAAGGCGGGTTGCAAATCGAACTGATATTACCCATTGGCTTAGGCTGATAGGTGAATTTTGGTATTACTGAGTCCTGAACAAGGTTGGAAATTGGCATCCTTGCCAAACTCCGGGTTCCCCGTCATACCGCAGTTGAAACGTTGTCACCTTTGGAATGACCACCTTCGTTACCGTACTCATGAAGAAACCGTATCATCCCGCTGCGAGGCCCGGAAAGCAAAGCCGGATTGACAAACGGCGCCTATGACTTTACTCTCTACACGTTATTTCGCTAATCTACGAGTTTCCCAGATGCCGCAACTGCGCACCCCGTATTATCTTATCGACGAAGTCGAACTGCAAAAAAACCTCGAAATCATACAATACATCCGTGAGCAATCCGGCGCAAAATCCGTCCTGGCGCTGAAATGCTTTTCAACCTGGTGCGTATTCGACCTGATGCGCCAATATATGGACGGCACTACCAGCAGTTCGCTGTTCGAAGCGAGGCTCGGTCACGAAAAATTCGGTAAGGAGGTGCATGCCTACAGCGTCGCCTATTCTGCGGATGAGGTTGACGAAGTCGCCCAGTTTGCCGACAAGGTGATCTTCAATTCCGTCTCCCAACTGAAATTATTCCATAGCCGCGTAAGCCATCTGAAAGTCGGGCTTAGGGCTAATCCCGGCATCAGCTATTCTCATTTTGATCTGGCCGACCCGGCGCGCCGTTGTTCCCGATTGGGGGTCTGCAACGACCGGGACATTGAGGCGGTGGCTGATTTAATCAGCGGCTTGATGTTTCATTTTAACTGCGAAAATGACGATGTCGACAACATCGCCGCCGCCATAGAGCAGATCGGCTTAAAATATACGGCGCTGTTGAAAAAAATGGCATGGGTCAGTTTTGGCGGCGGCATTTATTTTACCAAAGACGCTTACCCGCTGGAAAAATTCTGCCAGGTTCTGAAGGATTTTGCAGCCACCTACGGCGTGCAGGTTTATCTTGAACCTGGGGAGGCTGCCATCACAGGCAGCGCCGAACTGGTGACCACGGTGCTGGATGTTGTCCATAACGAAGTCGACATTGCTATCGTTGACGCCTCTGTCGAAGCGCACATGTTGGATCACCTGATCTATCACACCCATCCCAAGGTTTCATTGCCAGGTTCCGGCATTCATCCGGTAATGATCGCCGGACGCACCTGTCTGGCGGGCGATTTGTTTGGCAGCTACGAATTGGCTGCCCCGTTAAAGATTGGCGACGAAGTGCGCTTCGCAGATGCGGCGGGCTATACAATGGTAAAGAAGAACTGGTTTAACGGCATTGCGATGCCTGCCATTGCGGTACGAAGACTGAATGGCACAGTAGAGTTAGTGCGCAGTTTTGACTATAACGATTACATTGGCTGTTTATCATAAGGGGATTTGTAACATGAAAAAAAACGTAATGATTATCGGGGCTGGCGGCGTGGCGCATGTTGCGGCTCATAAGGCAGCTATGAACAACGATGTGCTGGGAGACATCTGCATTGCCTCGCGGACACAAGAAAAATGCGACGCGATCATCGAAAGTGTGCTGCGCAAAGGCCATCTTAAAAACCCGGACGGTAAGCTTTATTCCGCCCAGCTTGATGCCCTGGATATTCCGGCGACCATCAAGCTGATCAAGGACACCAAGACGGAAATCGTGATCAATCTGGGTTCAGCCTTCCTCAACATGTCGGTG
>PMJA01000236.1 GCA_003158415.1 Methylobacter sp. | reverse complement strand
TATTGTTCCCATTCGGATATTGTGCTTAAGTATTTGGCGGTGCGCAGTTTGCCTGCCAGTTCCTTGTGCGCTTTTTGCTGTTTGACGAGCAGAAAATCATAGAGCGGATTGAGGTCGTCGCGTAGAGACTCGGGCAGGCTGTTTTTGTACCCTGAAAAATTTAACAAATAAACATCCAAGTCCCGGGTAGGGCCTGTGATTTGTCCCAGCCAGGAGAAAAAATCGACATAGCTTGCGTTAATACCGTCAGGCAACAGGTTTTTAAGTTGACTCAGACCGGCGCGGGTTCTGCGGACGGCGACCCTGAAGTCATGCAAGAATTCGCTGTCGGTATCGGCTATCGTGCCTTGCTCATTATCTTTAATGGCTTTTAGCAGGTGGCTGTAGATATACTTGGCGGCAATGTCGGCCCGCATATCGGGATCCAGGTTGACATTCAACTTTGAGGAGTAATCGTTAGGCTTACGGCCCTGCATATTCAAGGCGGTCAGTAGCAATGATTTGTTGGTGGGCGTTAAGCCCAGGTTTGTGGTGAGTATTTCGATGATTTGTTCGGCGGCTTTGTCGTAGCCTTTAATCGGCTGCAAGGTGATGCGGTTATTGAACAGCTCGTGTTCTTCGAGTGTCAGCCGTAGTACGGTTTTTTCATCATTATTGATGATGTTCAGATTATAAATTTCATAATCGAGATTGCACACCGGCGATAATGCCCGCATTTCCAATAGCGGCGTCAGGATGTGGCGTATTTCCTCTGAGGGGAGTTGTTGACTGAACATGGGGGCTTCCCCTGTTTCTACGCTGGCGATAACCAAGTCATCGTCAAGGTTTCTTAACAGCAATGTTGATGCTGTTTTTGAGCGGTTAAATTCGCAGCTGATACCGTTGGTATAAAGTCGCCAATCAAAACTGTCGTAATAAGTCTTCAGGGAGTACTGCCGGGAAACCAGCTGTACGCTGGCTTTATCGCTTAATTTGGCAATAAACTTCTCAGCGGTTAAACTCGTTGGAAAATCAAATTGTAAGGACATATCGACCGGGGCGTGTTAGGGTTTAGGGTGATTATGAAGCCTTTAATAATATCAATGCCGTATTAATACTTAATGACAATGTAACAATCAGCGTCTATCGTACCCGATTTTAAGGCATTGTCGTATAAAAACACAGAGGTAATTATAGTATGAACAGAGAATTATGCTTGCTTAGACATGGAAAAGCCGACCGCAATTTGGCCACGGATGATTTCGACAGGCCTTTGAAAAAACGCGGTAAAAGCGCAGCACAGCACATTGGAGAGGGGTTGCATCATCTGCACATCATGCCCGACTGGATAGTGAGTTCGCCTGCAAAACGAGCGCTGACCACCGCCAATATTGTGCATAAAGCCTTGGCCGTGGAGGACTTGAATGTTGTGCAGGATCAGCGTTTGTATCAGGAGGGGTTTGAAAGCCTGAAAACGGTGTTGTCCGAATGCCCTATTGATGCCAGGCGGATTTTGTTGGTGGGCCATAATCCGGATCTGGAAGATTTGCTTATTTTTCTGGTAGGCGCCGCGCACTTGCCCGATATCGATAAATTGTTGCCGACGGCGGGGCTGGCCCGATTGAAAATGCCCGATGACTGGTCTCAGCTGCATGCAGGTTGCGCCAAGCTGCTGTCCATCACCTATCCTAAATTATTGCCTGAAGAGGATACTGAGTAAGTGTAACGCCACCGGGCATGATACGGAGATATGGGCAAGATTGATATACTGTCATATTCTTGTCATATAAAATTCATATTCTTGTTATCTTATAGCCACATAATAACCCTACTAAAATTAACTTGAGACTTGATAATGAAATTATCTTTTAAAATAAAATCACTCATCGCCGCCATGGGTTTTGCCTCTGCGGCCTTGGTCAGCGGCACTGTAAGCGCAGTACAAACAATCGATGCCGGGATACCTGACTACAAAAAAGTCGAGGGTATTTCCGGTAACTTGTCCAGCGTGGGTTCTGATACGTTGGCAAATTTGATGACGATGTGGGCGGAAGAATTTAACCGCCAATATCCTAATGTCAATATTCAGATCCAAGCAGCGGGGTCTTCTACTGCACCGCCTGCGTTGACAGAAGGCACGTCTAATCTTGGGCCTATGAGCCGCGAGATGAAGGATGACGAACTGGTCGCTTTCGAAGATAAATACGGTTACAAGCCTACGGCAATTCCTGTCGCTATTGATGCGTTGGCTGTTCTGGTCAATAAGGACAACCCCATTAAAGGCCTGACTATTCCGCAGGTTGACGCCATTTTTTCGTCTACCCGTAAATGCGGGCATGAGGCCGATATTGAAACCTGGGGTGAGGCAGGCGTCGCCGTATGGGGATCAAAAAGCATACAGCTATACGGACGTAACTCGGTTTCAGGCACTTACGGTTATTTTAAAGAACACGCTTTATGTAAAGGCGACTTCAAAAGTAACGTCAATGAGCAGCCGGGTTCTGCGTCTGTCGTTCAGTCGGTCACGTCATCGGTCAATGGCATAGGTTATTCGGGCATGGGTTATACCACGTCAGGCGTTAAAATGGTGCCTCTGGCAAAGAAAGCGGGTGAAGCTTTTGTTGAGGCAACGCCTGAAAACGCCATTAAAGGCAGTTACCCTTTAACACGCTATTTGTATGTTTATATTAATAAAAAACCTAACCAACCGTTAGCGCCTTTAGAAAATGAATTCATGAAAATGGTGTTATCCAAAGCCGGTCAGCAAGTCGTCATAAAAGACGGTTATATTCCATTGCCTGCGAAAGTAGTTGAAAAAGTGCTGACTACGCTTAAATAAAAAAGCTTTAACTGTTGTGCAGGAGTGTATTGACAAGGATGTTGGTCTGGATTAATCGGTTTCCCCCTCACTGATTATGGGTTAATACGGACTACAAGCGGCTGGGATTTGTTTACTGAATCTCAGCCGTTTTTTTTAGCTTTTGGCATATCATTGTCACATTTAATTTTTATAATCTCCCCATGTCTGAAATAAACAGCCCCACAAAATATTCCTCAGCCATAACACTAACATCCGGTGGAGTTCACGAGCGTTGGCGGCTAATAAAAGATAGGCTGGCGCGCTACGGAGTGGTAGTGGGCGGACTCGGCGTGATCGTCGCTATCGCACTGATTTTCTTCTATTTGCTGTATGTAGTTTACCCCTTATTCCTCCCTGCAAAAGCCGAGTCGGTTAATCAATATAGTGTCCCGGAATCCGTAGCAGGTAAAACGGTATTGCTGGAAATGGAAGAGCAAAATGAAGTCGCCGCCCGATTTACCGATACCGGGCAAGTCGTGTTTTTTCAAGTGGCTACCGGCAACATCATTTCGACACAACCCGTAAAAATACCCGAAGGCGCCCATATTGTGAGCTTTGCCCAGGGCAGCCCTATCAACGAAGGCGCGGTCATTTTCGGCTTGTCGGACGGCAAAGCGGTGGTCGTGAAGCATCGGTATAAGGTTACCTATCCCGATAATGTACGCCTGATCACGCCCTCATTAGAATATCCACTGGGCGAAGAGCCACTGCGGATAGATGAGTCTGGCGCGGCTTTGGACAAGATCGCTGTTAAAATCGGCGATAATGCCAGCACCATCGTTGCAAAAAGCGCCGATAAAATCCGCTTAAGTCATTTTGAAAAAGAAAAGTCCCTGTTTGCAGATGAAGCGGCAGTAACCCGTACCGATTCGGTTTTAGACTATGCCGCTACCGATGTCGCCGATATTCTGATCGATAAGGACGAGCATAATCTGTATTTGTTAAGCAGCACCGGACAGTTAGGTTTGTTCGATATTAGCAACCAAAGCGCCCCTGCCCTGGTTAATGAGCAAAATGTAATTGAACCAGGACAAAAGATTAGCAGCGTCTCCTTTTTAAACGGCGATACTTCTCTGATGATAGGCGATTCCAGCGGTTTGGTCTCCCAGTGGAGCAAGGTTAGAGATAAGCAAAATCGCTATGCCATGCAGAAAATCAGGGCTTTTAAAGTATCAGATAAAGCCGTCGCCGCTATCAATTCGGAACAACGGCGTAAAGGCTTCATGACAGTCGACGAAGGCGGCATGCTGGGCATATATCATTCGACTTCCGAGCGGGAAATGATTAAAGCCCGTATCGACGATTCATCCCCGGTAGCCGCAGCCCTATCACCCAGGGCTAATGCACTGTTAGTGGAGACTGGCGATGGAAAAATAAGCTACTGGAAAGTGGATAATGAACATCCCGAGGTGTCTTTAAGATCGCTTTGGCAGGAAGTGTGGTACGAAAGTTACCCCAAGCCGGACTATATCTGGCAGTCGTCCTCGGCAAACAGCGACTTTGAACCCAAATACAGCTTAACGCCGTTGGTTTTCGGTACGCTGAAGGCGGCATTTTACGCCATGTTGGTGGGTATGCCGCTGGCGCTGATGGGCGCGATCTATACCGCGTATTTTATGTCGCCGAAAATGCGTCAATATGTTAAGCCGTCTATTGAATTAATGGGCGCCTTGCCTACGGTTATTTTAGGATTTCTTGCCGGATTATGGCTGGCGCCGCTGATTGAAGAGTATTTGGCGGGGCTGTTTGCCTTGTTTATGCTGGTTCCGGTCATTGTCATGTTGTTCGCCTACGCTTGGCAATATTTGCCAAAAACCGTACAGCAGCGCGTGCCCGAAGGCTGGGAGTCGGCTTTACTCATACCGGTTATTTTACTGGGCTCCTGGTTTGCTTTTACTGTGAGCGTACCGCTGGAAGCCTTTTTATTTCATGGCACTTTGCGCGATTGGTTTAAGACCGAATTGGGCATAGGTTACGATCAACGCAATGCGCTGGTCGTGGGCATAGCGATGGGCTTTGCGGTAATTCCTACGATTTTTTCCATTGCTGAAGATGCCATTTTTAGCGTGCCCAAGCATTTAACGGTGGGTTCTTTGGCATTAGGCGCAACGCCGTGGCAAACCATGATTAAGGTGGTGTTGTTAACCGCCAGTCCGGGGATTTTTTCGGCGGTCATGATAGGCCTTGGCCGCGCGGTCGGTGAAACCATGATCGTGTTAATGGCGACTGGGAATACACCGGTGATGGATTTAAGTGTTTTTCAGGGCTTGCGTACGCTGGCCGCTAATATTGCCGTAGAAATGCCTGAGTCCGAAGTGGACAGCACACATTACCGGGTCTTGTTTCTGGCGGCCCTGGTGTTGTTCCTGTTTACTTTTATTTTTAATACCCTGGCTGAAATTATTCGCCAGCGCTTACGCGAAAAATATAGCTCATTATGATTAGATTATGGTTTAAAAGCGGCGTCCCCTGGATATGGCTTAATGCGGCAGCAGTCAGCACCTGCCTTATTATGATCGTGGGGGTGCTGGGTCTGGTTGCTGTGCGTGGTGTCGGTCATTTCTGGCCACATCAAGTGGCCCAATTCAGTTATCAGGACGAAGGCAAGCAGCCCCAGGTCATTATCGGCGAGAAAGTTGAGACCAGCATAACGCCGACGGCGATGGCAAAGTCTACCGGCTTTATCATGGCCGATGATGAAGACACCCTGGTGCAGTATTTAATCAAAACCGGTAACCGTGATGTGACGGGAACCGACTTTCGCTGGATACAAAAACGCAACATCAAAGAGCAGAGCGAACCTGCCGATATGATGGTCATTGAGCGCAGGGAATGGGGCAATTTTTACGGACAGTTGCTCGAAGTTAAAGAAAACGGTAAAACTATCGCCACAGGGGAGCAGGCTTGGCCTGTCCTTCAGACAAAAATCGACGAGGCCTTGGCGATTTTTAAGCAGATAACGCATCTGGAAAAAAAGGAAATCGGCGCGATAAACTACGGTTTGGAGCGTTTAAGGCTTAAACAAAGAAAACTGGAACTGAAAAATAGTCTGGATGATGCGGCGAAGCAGGAAATCGCGGCGGAAAAAGCCAGTTATGACGCTGAATATAAGCAATACCAAGTCCAGTTAGCCGAACTTTACCAGAAAATAAGGCGCGATAGTTTGGTCGCCAAGACCGAAAGCGGCAGTACGAAGGAAATTCCTTTGGCCAAGGTGGTTAGGGCTTTTCAACCTAATACCATGAGTTTGTTCGATAAAATTGCTCATTATGGCACTAAAGTGGTTGAATTTTTAACCGACGATCCGCGTGAAGCCAATACCGAAGGAGGCATTTTTCCGGCGATATTCGGCACTGTGATGATGGTGATGATGATGTCGGTGATTGTTACGCCGTTTGGCGTGATAGCGGCCGTGTATTTGCGCGAATATGCCAAACAAGGTTTTACTACCCGGTTAATCAGAATTGCCGTGAACAATCTTGCAGGCGTCCCCTCGGTAGTTTATGGGGTATTCGGCCTGGGCTTTTTTGTTTATATTCTGGGCGGCAACATCGACCAGTTATTTTTTCCTGAAGCCGCTCCCGCGCCGGTTTTCGGTACGCCCGGATTGCTCTGGGCTTCAATTACACTGGCCTTGTTGACATTGCCCGTGGTCATCGTCTCTACGGAAGAGGGTTTGGCGCGTATCCCCAGCTCCATACGCGAAGGCAGTTTGGCTTTGGGCGCGACCAAGCTTGAAACCTTATGGCTGACGGTATTGCCGATGGCGAGCCCTGCGATGATGACGGGTTTGATTCTGGCGGTGGCAAGGGCGGCGGGGGAAGTGGCGCCGTTAATGTTGGTGGGTGTAGTCAAACTGGCGCCTACCCTACCGTTAGACGGCAATTTCCCGTTTTTGCATTTGGATAGAAAGTTTATGCACTTGGGGTTTCATATATATGATGTCGGTTTTCAAAGTCCTAATGTAGAGGCGGCGAGACCATTGGTTTATGCAACCGCATTATTACTGGTTTTGGTGATTATAGGGCTGAATCTGGCCGCAATTATCATCAGAAATAATCTGCGCGAAAAATATCGGGCACTGGAAGGTTAAAAAATGACAGCAAACGTACGATCACACTCAATAGACATGAGTTCTGTTTTACGCGGCAAGGAAGTGTCGCAACAGCCAAATGAAACCTGTATCAAGGTGGAAAATTTAAACCTGTTCTACGGCGAAAAACAGGCATTGCATGGCATTAACATGGAAATGCAAAAGAAAAAAGTGACCGCTTATATCGGCCCCAGCGGTTGCGGTAAATCAACGTTGTTGCGTTGCATTAACCGTATGAATGATCTGGTCGATAGCGCACGGATTGACGGTAAAATCCTGCTGGACGGTGAAAATATTTATGATAAGGATGTTAAAGTCGCCGCCTTGCGCCGACGCGTCGGCATGGTGTTTCAAAAACCGAACCCTTTCCCCAAGTCCATTTTTGAAAACGTTGCGTATGGTCTTAGAATCCAGGGCGTCAATGACAAGCGCATATTGGAAGAAACTGTCGAAAAAGCCTTGCGCGGCGCGGCATTATGGGATGAAATGAAAGACCGACTGAATGACAACGCCTTAGGCATGTCGGGCGGACAACAACAACGGCTGGTCATCGCACGGGCGATAGCCATAGAGCCTGAAGTGTTGCTGCTGGATGAGCCTGCATCGGCGCTGGACCCCATTTCAACGCTAAAGATTGAAGAATTAATTAATGAGCTTAAAGAAAAATATACGATAGTCATCGTCACGCACAATATGCAGCAGGCGGCGCGCGTTTCTGATTACACGGCGTTTATGTATATGGGCGAATTGATAGAGATCGGCACAACCAGCGAGTTATTTACCAATCCTGGAAAAAAACAAACAGAAGATTATATTACCGGCCGGTATGGATAATTAGGAGCAGACCATGGACAACACGAAAATAGGGCATCACATATCCGAGCAGTTTAATAAAGAACTGGAAGATATACGCAATAAAGTTTTAATCATGGGCGGCTTGGTTGAGCGGCAAATGGAAATGGCGGTGCAGGCTTTCGCCACCGGTGATTTAGAGCTGGCGGAGCAGGTGATCAAGCAGGACAACCAGGTCGATGCGCTGGAAATGGCTATCGATCAGGAATGTACGCAGATTATGGCGTTGAGGCAGCCTACGGCATTTGATTTAAGGCTGTTGATTACGGTGATTAAAACCATACATGACATTGAACGGATCGGCGACAAGGCCGAACGCATCGCTGAAATGGCAATCAAGCTCGCGGGCAGCGAAAGCAAATACCCCCATTATGAACTGGAACACATATCCGGCCTGGTTAAGGGCATGGTGCATGACGCTTTGGACGCCTTTGCCAGAATGTCTATAGAGGGCGTTACTTCCATTACCGAGCGGGACTTAAGTGTCGATCGGGAATATGACAATATACTCAGGCAATTGATTACCCGTATGATGGAAGATCCCAGAAATATCACCCGAACGCTGGATGTGCTGTGGACGGTACGCGCACTGGAAAGGATCGGTGACCATGCCTGTTATATTTGCGAACATTTGGTTTATATGATTAAAGGCGAAGATGTGCGTCATTTAAGCCAGGAAGAATTGACCAATAAAGTTAACACATTCGAATAATGCCCGATCTTCGTTAGTGCTTTAACTACAAGTACATTTTTTACACTGGGTCAATCTGCCTTTTCATGAGGCGGGGCATATTATTTTCAGACCCCTTCGGCGCATTTATTACCTCATTAGGCGGAACGCTGGGAGGCTGTCCGAGAATAGG
This sequence comes from Methylobacter sp., assembly GCA_003158415.1. GTDB lineage: Bacteria > Pseudomonadota > Gammaproteobacteria > Methylococcales > Methylomonadaceae > Methylobacter_C. The sequence continues at coordinate 88 of PMJA01000236.1, read as the reverse complement.
AACCGTAGCGAGGGAAAGCCATTTTGAGTCAGATTTTTTGGTCATTTGAGGCGAATAGTTGTTCTATTTAACGAAAATGAGCGGAAAA
>PMJA01000057.1 GCA_003158415.1 Methylobacter sp. | reverse complement strand
TCTATTTCGCCCTGACGTGGACAGTTTGGGTGGCTGGAAGCGCGGTCGCGGAAAGTGTGATCGTTCACGAAAGGCTCCGTGTGAGTAGCATCGACAGCCAACTCGTACGCCTTGCGTTGCGACTGGTGACCATCGTACTGGCGGTCGCCATCCTCGTCACCGGGGCAGACCACATCGGATTGCCCGCCTACTCGGTACTCGCCGGACTCGGTGTTGGCGGCCTTGCCGTCGCCTTGGCGGCGCAGCAAACCCTCGCCAATTTGCTCGGCTCCCTCATCATTATGTTCGAGAAGCCTTTTGCCATAGGCCATTGGATCAAATTAAAGGACATTGAGGGAACTGTCGAGAGAGTCGGCTTTCGTAGCACGCGGATCCGGACGTTCTACAATTCGCTCGTGACTATTCCGAGCAGCCAGCTAATAAACAGTACTGTCGACAATATGGAATTGCGAGAGTACCGGCAGGTCAAGACCATCCTCAACCTCACCTACGACACGCCCGTTGAAAAAATCGAGGGGTTTACCGAAGGCGTTAAACAAATTCTTGAAAGCCACCCAGATACCCGTAAAGACAATATCCAGGTGTTTTTCTACGAGTTCGGGCCGCATAGCTTGGATATCCTGTTAAACTTTTTTCTCCAAGTACCTGACAGGGAAGCCGAACTTATTAAACGGCAGGAAATTCTGCTGGCTATTTTACGCTTAGCCGATACCAAGGGGATTCGCTTTGCGTTTCCCACACAGATTTTGCACATTGAGAGTTTTCCGGAAAAAATGCCTAACTTGTCTGCATCTGTGCAACCACCTGAAATTTTTTAAAGATGAAGAAAAGATTGGTTCAAAACAGTATATTCATGCGTAGATTCGCTTCAACCTAAAAAGCGGCAACATAAAGCCATGCGGCAGGCAGGAGACAAAAGCCAGCCATAAAACAATGGCTGGCCTCTGCTTTCCCGGCTAGGCCGTTACTTTCCTACCGTCTTTTTAATCGCTGCCATCTCGGCATCCGCACCGGTCGTTATCTCTTTAGTCAAATCACCCATTATCTGAATGATACGAGCGATGCAACCTGTCCACCCGGTCTGGTGACTTGCGCCGATGCCGGCCCCATTGTCGCCGTGGAAATATTCGTAGAACAGAACCAAATCCTTCCAGTAGGGATCGGTTTGGAACTTTTCGGTTCCCCCGTAGACCGGCCGACGGTCGTTGCTATCGCGTAGGAAAATTCGGGTCAAGCATTTACTCAGTTCCTGCTCCACCTCAAAAAGGGTCATATACTGCCCTGATCCCGTCGGGCATTCCACCTTAAACGAGTCTCCATAGAAGGCATGGAGCCGCAACAGGGCAGCCAAGATCAAGAAATTAACGGGCATCCACACGGGCCCGCGCCAATTGGAGTTGCCGCCGAACATCCCGGTGTTGGAATCTCCCGGCAGGTAGTCTACACGGAATTCCTGGCCGTTATGATGAAAGACAAACGGATGCTCCTGGTGATAGCGGGACAGCGAGCGAATTCCAAAGGGGCTGAAGAACTCATTTTTGTCCAACATCTTTGCAAGCACCCGGCGCAGATTCTGCTCGTTGAACACCGACAGCATGTGTCGGCCTGTTGCCCCAGGTTGATTGGGTAAGTGCATGTTGGCCGTGAGTTCGGGGTATCGTAGGTAAAAGGCTTGGGCACGCTTGCGGAAGTTGGGCAATTTCGCGAGGTCTGCTTCTTCAAAAATCGCCACGGCCGCTAGCGGCAGCAGTCCGACCATTGAGCGTACCTTCAAGTGTCTGGCAGTGCCATCCGGCAACCGCAATACATCGTAGAAGAAACCGTCCTCTTCATCCCACATTGCCTCTTGTTGTTCACCCAGCCTATCCATCGCCCCGGCTATCCACATCGTATGCTCAAAGAACTTGCTGACAAATTCTTCGTAGAGGGGGTCGTGCAACGCCAGTTCAATGGCAATGCGCAGCATTTGCTGACTAAAAAGAACCATCCATGCGGTACCGTCTGCCTGTTCGAGATGTCCTCCGGTGGGCAAAGGCGCACTGCGGTCAAATATCCCGATGTTGTCCAACCCCAAAAAGCCGCCTTCAAAAACATTGTTGCCCGTCCGATCCTTGCGGTTGACCCACCAGGTGAAGTTGATCAGCAGCTTGGAGAAAGCATACTTAAGAAAGTCGATATCGCCTTTGCCGTCATTGCGGGCCTTATCCATCAAGTAGATTTGCATGGTGGCGAAAGCATGAACCGGCGGGTTGACATCGCCAAAGTTCCATTCGTAGGCAGGAATTTGACCGTTGGTGTGCAGGTAGTCGTTACGTAGCATTAAGTCCAACTGAGCTTTGGCAAAGTCTGAGTCCACGATCGACAACGGCAATATATGGAATGCCAGATCCCAGGCGGCAAACCAGGGATACTCCCACTTATCGGGCATGGACATAATGTCATCACAGTTCATGTGGAACCATTCTCCGTTGCGAATCCGATGGCGCTGTTCCGCTCCCGACCAGCGGGTAACATGGTGTTCCTCCAGCCACTTGGACACGTCGTAATAGAAATATTGCTTTGTCCACAGCATGCCGGCGAGCGCTTGGCGCATCAGGTTGACCCGATCCGGATCGGTTGCTTTGATCGCCGCTGGTGTAATCGCGTTATAGAAGGTATCAGCTTCTTGCAGGCGCGTTTGGAAAAAAGTATCAAATCCAGAAAAAGGGTTGCTCATCTCGGCTGGTGCGATCCGGGTCAGGCGCAGGTGGATGACTTGTGTTTCTCCTGCGGCCACCGTCAGTTGATAGTGAGGGGACACTTTTGTCCCCATCTGAGCCGGATTGACGGCAGCCTGTTGCCCGTGAACCAGATAGTTATTGATGCCGTCCTTAACGTAGGGACTGGCATTCGCTCCGGCAAAGAGGCGAGCATGGTTGGTTTCATTCTCGGTAAATAACAGAGGAACGTTGCCGTCGCAGTAGAGATAGTAGTCGTCCATGAACGCCTGAAACAGCGGATCGGTATGATGGGCATGCACGATGCTGCGTTCGGCATTCTCCAGCTTTTGCAACACCGGTTTACTGCCGCCGTCCGACCAAGACCAGGTATTGCGGAACCAGAGTGTCGGCAAGACGTGCAGAGAGGCCGCTTCCGGGCCGCGATTGGCGATGCTGATTTTGATCAGCATGTCCTCGATATCCGCTTTGGCATATTCGACAAAAACATCGAAATAGCGGTCTTCGTCGAAAATGCCCGTATCCAGCAGTTCGTATTCCAATTCCTCCCGGCTGCGATTACGATTGGTGACGATCAAATCCTCGTATGGGTAAGCCGCCTGCGGATACTTGTATAGATATTTCATGTAGGAGTGGGTGGGCGTGCTCTCGAGGTAGAAGTAATATTCTTTCACGTCCTCGCCGTGATTACCCTCACTGTTGTTGAGGCCAAACAACCGCTCTTTTAGGATTGGATCGTTGCCATTCCAAAGCGCCAAGGCAAAACAAAGAACCTGATGGTCGTCTGAAATGCCGCCCAAGCCATCTTCTCCCCAACGATAGGCGCGCGATCGCGCCTGGTCGTGGGGAAAATAGTTCCAGGCATCACCGTTAGCGCTGTAATCTTCCCGCACTGTGCCCCACTGGCGTTCACTCAAGTAGGGCCCCCATTTTTTCCAGGGAGTGTTGGGATCACGGGCTTGTTGTAGTCTGACTTTTTCCGTTATCATAAAGGTTCAGTGTGTTGCTTAGAAATAATGTAGTCGCCCCCCAAACTTTATCAGCAGCAGGACGACCATGTCTGTCCTGCTAGTCTGTCACCATGGGGTTATGCCAGCCTCCATGAGGAGTGACTCTTAGACCGACTTGATCCGGCCCCCAGGAGCCTGGCTCGTATTCATAAACCGGGGTGCCCGCCTTCAAGACTGGGTCAACAATCCGCCACGCTTCTTCCACATAATCTTGCCGGGCAAACAAGGTAGCATCCCCTGCCATGGCGTCAGTAAGCACACGCTCATAAGCGTCCATCTCATCGGCGCGGGGCAGGCTGCTGCCCAGAATCTCAACGGCTTGACCAAACCCTTCATCTGTCGGCGACATGACGTTCAGGCCAAAGGCAACACTGATGTCCGGATTGATCCGAAACCGGAAATGATTCTGCTTCAAGGCCTGATTTCCATACATTGAAGGCGGTCGACGAAGTCGAACCACGATTTCCGTGCAGGTGACGGGCAACGATTTTCCGGCGCGAATGTAAAATGGTACGCCTTTCCAACGCCAGGAATCAATCTCCAGCCGTAGCGCCGCAAATGTTTCCGTCTGAGAGTTCGGCGCCACGCCTTTCTCGTTGAGGTAACTGCGGAATTGGCCGCGAACCAAATCCTCCGCCTTCAGTGGCGTAATAGCTTTGAGAACCTTGACCTTTTCATCGCGAATCGATTCACTATCAGTTCGAACCGGCGGTTCCATAGCAATGTTGGCAAGCACCTGAAACAAATGATTTTGCACGACATCGCGGATAGCCCCGGTCTCATCATAAAAGCTCCCCCGGCCTCAGCAATTCCCAATTTGAAATTT
>PMJA01000151.1 GCA_003158415.1 Methylobacter sp. | reverse complement strand
TACAGCAAGGAAGAAATCAGCAAGCTCCAGCAGCAACGGCTGGCGGCGCTGGACGGAACCTTAAGCGACAAGGAACGTAAGGAAATACAGGAAGATTTCGACGATACCGAAAAAAACCTGCATGCCATACACGAATTTACCAAGCAAAAAAACGGCTATACCCAAAGCTTTATCGATATTAGCGAAATAAACGAACAACTACAGTCGGCAATTTTCAAGAACCGGGCGCAGTCTTTAGCCATTAAGCGCATACAGCTCAAAACCGTGCGCTTGCGTAGCGACCGGGATATTATTTTTCATGATGTGCCCGGTTTTAATTCGGGTATACAAATGCACTCGGAACAGTCGATAGACCGACTAAAGGGCTGCGACGCCATCATTTACGCCAAGGAAATGAAGCAGCCGTCCATTACCGGGCCGGAAAAAGAAATACTGGTCATAGCCGATGCCGAAGATTCCAGCATTAAGGTGTCCGACAAAATTTTTGTGGTGCTCACCCAGGCGGACGCGCTGGACGATCCGATAGATTTTAAGGAAACCCTGGCCAAGCACAGGGATTACTGGCCTGCCGTACCCGAGCGACGCATGATACCCGTTTGCGCCCGCGCCCATCTGGTTGAATTCGGCATACCTTCGGAAGACACGCTCAGACGCGCCAAGAGCGCCGACGATAAAATGAAGTTAAAAAAGCTGGGTATCACCGATGGCGTACTGGCGTTAAAAGAAACGGTCAATAATTACATCGACCATGAACGGGTGGAGGTGCTACAAAAACGTTGCGATGCGCTGGTCAGCACGATACGGGGCTATGCCGCCGATATTTTGGGTAAATTGGAGCCTGTTTATGGCGAGATAGCTGATAGCGACAGCGAAGAAGACGATCTGCTGGGCAAGGAATTTAATCAATGGTGGGGTCGCGAATGGCAGCGCATCAAAAAAGATTTCGATGTCTGGTATGCCGAAAGCATACAAGGTCGTAAGGAAGCGGATGCATTGGGCGCAGAACATCAGGAACTGGCGACATTGCATGCGGCTTATGATGAAAAAATAGACGGCTTGTTGTCCAATCTCACCACCGGGCAAATGGATGAGTTAAAACGCATTTATACGGCAGGCAGAACTATTTCCATGCCCGACCCGCGCGAAGGCAATTACAAGATACGCGAAGAGCTGTTCAGGGAAATTCAGCAAAAGTTCGAAACCGAGTTGACCGATCAATTGGCGCAATCGTTGCAGGTGCTGATCGATCAAATCGTCCAAAAAACCCAGTCGTTGCTGTGGGAAACCGACGATGTGCGCAAAACCTTGTTAAATGCCGATGAAAATATTGAACAGGCGCGGATACGGCATGGATTCCAGGTGCTGTTTTTACGTTTCGGGCGGGTCGCGGTCGAAGCTTTTATTGCGAAACCGTTGCAGGCGCGTGAACGCTTATTGAATGAACGCTCGGCCGAGATTAAAACCCTGGAAGCTTTTTATCAGGGCGCGGATATGAACAAACAGGATGTCACGCATTATTTACGCTATGGCTTGTGGGCCAATAAAATACCGGTTGCGCCCGCCATCGGCAGGACGGTCAAAACCGCGATTAAGGCGGCGATGAATTCTGAAGTGACTGTTGAACCGGTTAATCCGATTAGAAAATTGTCGGAAGAGCAGGAAAAATTACCCGAACCCAATAATTTTGACCAAGTCGTTGAAGAAATCAATGGAGATTTAGCCGCGTTAAAAGACTATCTGAAAAACAGCGTGTTTTATGCCGCAGGTTTTGTGACCTATTGTAACCAGGAATTGGAGCGGATTCGTAACCGCTTTAAAGAAATGGAAGATAATGACCGGCAATGGATAGGCCTGATACGCACCGCCGTTAAATATGAAAGAAACTCCAATATTCCCTACAACATCGCCCATACGCGCCGTGATTTTCGTCTGCGCCGTGAAATAGCGCTGGAACTCAAGGAAGTTCGGGACAGCTATACGCAGGTGTATTAAATGCGTTTACCCTGCCGTTCGCAGCATAACAAAAGCAATGCTTGTTAATAGTTGAAACACTCATGATAAAAATTGTTAAAAATTTATATACCTACCGTGAACTGATTGCCGCTCTCGTTTGGAAAAACATTGTCATCCGTTACAAGCAGTCCTATCTGGGTATTTTGTGGGCGGTCTTAAAGCCGATCATGCTGATGTTAATCTTTACCTTGGTGAGAAGTTTCGTCGGCATTGAAACCGGCGATATTCCTTACCCGATACTGACTTTTGCGGCGCTGCTGCCTTGGGTTTTTTTCCAGGAATCCGCATCAGAGGGGGTTAGCAGCGTCACCTCCAATGCCTCGTTAATTAAAAAAATATATTTTCCCCGTGAAGTATTCCCCATTACCTCCATGGTGACAAAAATAGTTGAGCTGGGCATCAGTTTTGTTATTCTGGCGGGCATGATGGTCTACTACAAAATGATGCCGACTGTTTACGCTTTGTGGGTACCTGTCATCATTTTCTACACCATGATGGTTGCGCTCACTATCAGTTTTTTTGGCGCCGCCATCAATGTTTATTATCGCGACATGTCTCAGGCTTTGCCGGTGGTTTTATCCTTGCTGATGTACGGCTCCCCGGTTATGTATCCGCTCAGTCTGGTGCATAAAAAACTGATTGAAGAACAGGCGGCAGGCCAATGGTCTAATGATTTGTATACGCTTTATACGCTCAACCCGCTGGCGGGNNTGTTTTTTAAACGCGCAGAAAACTGGTTTGCGGATGTGATTTAACGCATAAGATGAATAAAAAAGAAAGCTAATCACCTTTGACTAGCCCATAAAACGCCTACTGCGGAGCAAAGCCAACTTTGGCATACTCGAAGGGTTTTTAACTGAATTGCTTAAAGAATACATCACTATTCTGGATGTGCTGGAAAGCGAGGGCAATAAAGACTATAAACTCGACAAATTTAACCGTGTCGATCTGAAAGTCCGCAACAGCCAACAAGAAATAATCATAATAGAAATACAATAAACAAAAACGATAGCCTCAAAACTAATACAACAAGGCGCCACTTTTGAAACTATTGCCGCCGTGACTGGATTAAGCGTTGCTAAAAAATTGTATTGAATTTCAAAAGTTTTATCTTGATGAATGGCCAATGTTGGCTTGGTCATGTGGCTTTGATCTCTCACCCGAAACGCGTTATGAGTGTGCAACAGGAAATAAAGTTAAATGGATTGAAGCGAAATGTGAGTTGTAACCGGTGGGCAAAAAGCTTGCCTACTCTTATATTCACCCGTCTGATATATGATAAGAACACGCTAATAAACAATAACCCTATGACTAACTAATGAAGCCAATAATAGAAGTCAACCACGTAACCAAAGAATACCAGTTGGGCCACATTACCAGCCTGAAAGAAAATGTATTTAATGCTTTTAGGCGCCTGGGTAGAAAGCCGGTACAACATCGGGAAAATTTTAAAGCCTTGGACGATGTCAATTTCACGATTGAACAAGGCGAGGTGGTGGGTATTATCGGCCATAATGGCGCGGGCAAACGCACACTGCTCAAACACCTGGC
>PMJA01000307.1 GCA_003158415.1 Methylobacter sp. | reverse complement strand
AAAAAGCATACTGCATCTGGCCAGATCGGAAGCGCGTTCGGAATCGTTAAAAATCAGCGATAAATTTGTACCGATCAGCCAAAGCACCTTGTTCGATGCGCGTAATCAGGTGCTGGATATTTACATGGCGGAAAGCCTGGAAGATTATTTACTGCAAATCATACTCGCAACGCGCAATCCGGCGGCTTATGGATCGGATTTAGCCTCATGGCTGCAATACGGAGCCAGCCCTAGGGCCAGCATAGCTTTGGATCGCTGTTCGCGGGCCAAAGCCTGGTTGTCGCAACGGGACTTTGTAGGCCCCGAAGATATACAGGACATGGCTTTTGATGTCTTACGCCACCGCCTGATTTTGTCTTATGAAGCCGAAGCGGAAGGCATTACTACCGATCACTTTATTAAAGAACTCATTGCCAGGATTGCCGTACCTTGATGTTATTCAGTAAACAGGCCGACCCCACTAAAGAACTGGTTTCGGTATCGTTAAAAACGCTGATTGATTTGGCAAAACCGGCCGGCCGCCTGGACTTGCAGCACAGCCGTAACCGCGCACTACAAAGCGGCGGTTACGTGTCGCGCTTTAAAGGCCGCGGCATGGAGTTTGACGAAACCCGCTTATATCAACCGGGCGACGATATACGCACTATCGACTGGCGCGTCACGGCGCGTACCGGAAAACCCCATACCAAAGTGTTCAGGGAAGAACGCGAAAGGCCGGTGTTTATTTCCGTGGATGACCGCCTGACCATGCGCTTTGCAACACGCGGCGTATTCAAGTCGGTGTTGGCGGCAAAACTGGCCGGATTATTGGCTTGGGCCGCCGAATATCATGGCGACCGGATAGGCGGACAACTGTTTTCCGAACAGGAGTGCCGTGAATTAAAGCCGCAAAACGGTCGGCATGCGGTGCTACGGTTTTTAAATGCGCTGGTTGAATCCCACAAGCCGACAGGCCAAGCCTTTACTCTGGATCAGGTATTGGCAAGGCTCAACCAACATGCGCGTCCCGGCAGTCTGGTTTATATCATCAGCGATTTTCGCGGCATCAACGATCAAGCTGAAACACATATTGCCAAACTGTCCCGGCATTGCGAGGTGGTGTTGATTTTTATCTACGATCCGTTGGAAAGCCATTTGCCCGTTAAAGGCCGCTATCGTTTTACCGATGAGATACGCGATGTGGTCATGGATACCGGCGATCAAAAGCGGCTATCGGCCTATCATCAACGCTTTGCCGAGCGCCTGCAACGACTGGAATTATTGGCTAAAAAAAGAGGGCTGGCGTTCATACAATGCAGCACTATGGAAGATCCTTTGCAATGTTTAAGATGACATGCAAAACACAAGCGCCACAGACTCACAAATTAACTTTGTAACTATTCAGCGCGAAGCCCAACATCCCCTCTCCAGCGGGAGAGGGTAGGGTGAGGGGAGATTTAAACAAGGTAAAAGCATTATTTTGTATGAGTTGCCTAATTTATTCCCACAACCGTCGTCATTAATTGATTAAAAAAATGCAACCCACAGAACTTCCTCTTAAAGATATACATCTGCCCGACGCCATCGGCTGGTGGCCTCCGGCTATCGGCTGGTGGCTGCTGGCGGTCTTGATTCCCGCGCTCATCGCGATTGTGTATTGGATATACAAACGCCTGACACGCAAAACCGCCATTAATACCGCTAAAAAAAATCTGGCGGCTATCAAACTGAATCCTGAACTGGACAACGCCCGGAAACTGCGCGAGCTTTCCATGCTGCTGCGCCGCGTCGCCATTAGTGTTAATCCGAGAACTGAAGTTGCGAGCTTAACGGGCCGGTCATGGCTGGCGTTTCTCGACCAATCGCTAAGCGGCGCGCCGTTTGCCGAAGGCGGCGGTCAATTATTGGCAACCGCGCCTTATCGCAACACCGCACCTGACGATCAAGAAATCACCCAACTCATCAGCCTGTGCGAAGACTGGCTTAAAGCCCAAACCAAACCCGCCAAAAGCAAACAAAAATCATGATTCATTTTGAATGGCCCTGGCTGTTAACTGCCCTACCTTTGCCTTTGTTGATACGCTGGCTGCTGCCCGCCCAAAACCCGGTGGAACAGGCCGCATTAAAAGTCCCGTTTCTGGATGATTTTTCCATCGGTCAAACGCCGGTTGTTTCCCAAACCCAACAATGGCCGTTATTATTGGCGGCTATCGCCTGGTTTTTATTGGTTATCGCCTGTACCCGGCCGCAATGGCTGGGAGAGCCGATTGAACAAGCGGTCAGCGGCAGGGATTTAATGCTGGCCGTGGATTTATCCGCCAGTATGGAAGAACGAGATTTTTTCATCAATAAAAAACCCGTGGATCGGCTGACGGCAATCAAATGGGTGGCCGGTGATTTTATTAACCGTCGTGTCGGCGACCGGATCGGTTTGATATTATTCGGCACCCAGGCTTATCTGCAAACTCCGTTGACATTCGACAGAAAAACCGTGCTGACCTTGTTGAATGAATCCGCTATCGGACTGGCCGGCGAAAATACCGCCATAGGCGATGCCATCGGTTTGGCGGTTAAACGGCTTAAAAACCAGCCCGCCAACAGCCGAGTTTTGATTCTGTTAACCGATGGCGCCAATACCGCCGGCGAAATTTCACCGTTAAAGGCGGCTGAACTGGCCGCAGCCAACCATTTAAAAATATATACCATCGGCGTAGGTGCAGATGAAATGATCGTGCGCAGTTTTTTCGGCAACCGCAAAGTCAATCCGTCGCGGGATCTGGATGAAAACACCCTGGTCAAGATTGCTGAAAGCACCGGCGGCCGTTATTTTCGAGCCAGAAATGCCGATGAACTCAGTTATATCTATCTGTTATTGGACAAACTTGAACCCGTGGAAAAAGACAAACAATACTTCAGGCCGCGTAGTGAATTGTATTTCTGGCCATTGTCGCTAGCGCTGGGTCTGGTTGGCTTTATCAGCTTATCACGCGTGAGGTTGTCATGATTCCGGCTGAATTTCACTTCATCAGGCCTTACTGGTTGCTGGCTATGCTTCCCACTATTGTGATCGTCGGCTTAATGCTAAGGAACAAACTCAGCCACGGCAACTGGTCAGCGGTGTGCGATGCAGAGTTATTGCCCTATTTATTGCAGGAAAAGGCGGTTAATAAAAGTCGCGGGCCGTTAACTGTCGGCGCTATGGCCGCCTTTTTAGCCATTGTTGCGCTGGCGGGCCCCACTTGGCAACGCGTACCGTCACCGGTATTTCGAAATGAATCGGCGCTGGTCATTGCGCTGGATTTGTCGCGATCTATGGATGCCACCGATATTAAACCCAGCCGCTTAATACGCGCCCGCTACAAAATTGCCGATATTTTAAAGCAGCGCAAAGACGGCCAGACCGCATTGCTGGTATATTCCGGCGATGCCTTCACCGTCACCCCCCTGACCGATGATACCGAAACCATAGACAGCCAGTTAACCGCGCTCACTACCGACATCATGCCCAGCGAGGGCAACAATGCCGGAATTGTGCTGGAAAAAGCCGTCGATTTGTTTAAACAGGCAGGGCTGCAAAATGGCCAAATATTACTAGTAACCGATAGCGTCGATGCCGATAAAACGCAGTCGGCAATAAAGGCGCTGGGCAATTACAGTCTGTCAATACTGGGCGTGGGCACCGCCGACGGCGCGCCGGTGGCTGTGCCCGAAGGCGGCTTTTTGAAAGACGGGCAAGGCTCTATCGTTATCCCCAAATTAAACGCCGGTGATTTGGCAAAACTGGCCCGACTAGGCAACGGTGTTTATCAAACCATCACAGCTAATGATGCCGACATCCAAGCATTGCTGTCAGTTGTAGACAAGCCGGAACAACAGCAGGGCAAGGAAAACAAAAACTTACTGCTGGATCAGTGGGAAGATAAAGGCCCGTGGCTGTTATTGCTGGTGTTGCCGCTGGCGGCCTTAAGCTTTAGAAAAGGCCTGTTATGTGTCGCCTTAGTGCTGTTATTGCCGCTGCCTAAAAACAGTTATGCTTTTGAGTGGCAGGATTTATGGCAAAACAAGGATCAACAGGCGGAGCAGGCTTATAAAAATAATCAATTTGAGCAGGCGGCAAAATTATTTGAAAATCCTAGCTGGAAAGCGGCGGCGAACTACAAAGCGGGCGCATACAATAAAGCGCTGGAGAACCTCGTTCCCAAGCAGGACGAGAAAAACGCCACTGTTTTTTACAATCAGGGCAATGCCCTGGCAAAATCGGGCCAGTTGGAACCCGCTATAAAAGCCTATGAAAAAGCGCTGGCCCTCAATCCTGACGACAATGATGCCAAATACAATAAAGAGCTGGTAGAAAAAGCGCTGGAAAAACAAAAGCAGGAACAAAAAAAAGAGGATCAGCAAAAAAACGATCAACAGCAACCGTCCGACAAGGATGATCAGCAAAAAAAGAACGGCGACAAATCAGAAAAATCTGAAGAGCAAAAAGCCAACGAACAAAAGTCTGAGCAGTCCGAAGAAAAGAAATCCCAGCAGCAACCCGCCGATGAACAGGCTACTCCCGACAATAAAGAACCGGAAAAAAAACCGGAAGCCGACAAGGCTGAGCACCCAGCCGAGCAGAAAAAAGCCGACGCCAAAGAGCCGCCCAAGCCGGCGGCTGAATCCGCCCAGCCCACCGACGAACAGCAACAAGCCAATGAGCAATGGCTGAAACGTATCCCCGATGATCCGGCCGGTTTGTTAAAACGTAAATTTAAATATCAATATGGGCAGCGGGGGCAGTAATCGGATGATGACGGGGAGCGAATATCTTGAACCTATCATCCCAGTTGTAAAAATTCAGACTTCCTGATCTTCTATATTAGGTATGATAGACTGAACCAACTGGACTTAACTCAATGAGATTTATCATGCAGACAGTCAATATCCACGAAGCCAAAATCCAATTGTCCCGGTTGATAGATCAGGCGGTAAAGGGTGAGTCTTTCATCATCGCCAAAGCGGGGAAACCGCTGGTCAAGGTGACTCGGCTGGACGCCCCATCGCCTGGACAAATCCGAAGGCTAGGTTTCATGACGGGGCAGATCACCGTTCCCGATGATTTCGACAGCATTGGCGCTAAGGAAATAGAGCGGCTTTTTGGCCATGAAGAATGAAGCTGTTATTGGATACCCACTTGTTATTATGGGCAGCGGGTTCGCCTGACCAATTGTCGGTAGTTGCCCGCCCATTATTGGAAAACCCGTCGAACGAATTGCTTTTTAGCGCGGCCAGCCTTTGGGAAATCGCCATCAAACGCGGCCTTGGGCGTTCCGATTTTCAGGTGGATGCAAGAGTGTTGCGCCGTGGACTGCTGGACAACGGTTATCAGGAATTGGCTATTACCGCCGAGCATGCCGTTTCCATCGATAGTTTGCCCCCAATCCATAAAGACCCATTCGACCGCATTCTTGTTGCGCAAGCTATCGTTGAAGGAATCACCTTACTGACGGCGGATGCTTTGGTGGCGAAATATCCAGGGCCGGTGCGGTTGGTTTAGTCCTTAGGTGATTTCCGGGAAAGAACTTACCCGGATTACCTATTTTAATTCACCACGAAGACACGAAGAAAAGCACGATAATGTGTCTTCGCGGTAAACAAAAGCGAATAAGGTTGGGGATATTTATTACCGAAAATCACCTTACATGTAAGGATGATCAAAACTCCCCCCGCAAGCGCTTGGTAGGTTTAACGAATGTTTGACTTGAACATCGTGAAAACATTAGAGACGGGATTGCAAGTCCCGTCACGTTTGATACATCGTTTCTCATTATTAGAAACCCTCTATGAATAAATTAAATGCATCCCGTTTGGCTGTTCTTGAAGGCAAATGGTATCCCTCACAAAAATCCCGTCGAAATACATCCATCAGAGAACTGTTTGATTTTCTCTGCAACATCAAGTTTAGTGATTCGCAAAGCTATCATTACGAGATGTTTAACGATGAACATGCTTTTCATGAGATAGTTCAACGTTTAAAAAAGCAGAATGGCATTCATTGTATCTACGTTGCAGCCCATGGCTCAGAACAAGGAATCCATGGGGCTAATGGTGATTGTATCTCTTTGCAAAAAATCGATGAAGCCATTTCCTCATCTGATATAGATCGAGGAAGATTTCACGGCATCTATTTTGGAAGTTGTTTATTTGGTCAACACTCAACTCTGGAACAATTATTATACGGCAATAAAAAAATCACTTGGGTGGCGGGATATGGAAAAGAAATCGACTTCATTAAGTCTTCAGCCTTGGATCTGATCTTCTGGCATCATTATCTTATGCAGGAAGGTACTCCACTATCCCGTATCAAAAACACAAGTAATTGGCTAAACTCAGCCGTCTCAGGGCTTATTAATGACCTGGACTTCCGTGTGTATTGTTGGGATGAGCGAACCAACGATTATACTGTGAAGTTAGTAGGTAAATGATCCTCACGGAACGGATTTTGTAACGTGTAAGATGCAATTCGTAGGGTGCAATAGGTGATAGCCGTATTGCACCGCATGGAAATCACAAAACATTCGGCGGAATACGCTACGCTATTCCGCCCTACGCGCTTTCCAGCTCGCGTACCACTCAGTCAAGTCGCGGGTGTCGCCCAGGCCGCCGAGACGGCGATCGATGGTGTCGTGGTTGCCCCATACCACCCCGGCCCAGTCGCCGTCAGCCACGCGCGCGTCGATGTCCTTACAGTACAGGCCCTGATCACGCTGGACATAAAAGCCATAAGTGCGGCAAGCCACCGGGCGGTGGGCGTAGACCAGACAGGCTCCCGCCGACTGATCCAACATCGGACAGACGATAGGGAGTGAAGTCTGCCCGGCCAGCGCGGAGACATCCCGATCAATTTCCCGTAGCCGCTCCGGTAGCAATGCGTCCAGTCCGGCCCGCAGTAAATCCCATTCCTCCACCGTAAGCCTGGGCACTTCGGCGAGCCGCCTACAACAGCTGTCGCAGCCCAGGCGGCATAGCCAATCGGGATTGTCTTCGCTGACCGCTTTTACGCGCGCGTCGATGTCGGCATGGAGTTGGGTCAGTGTGTTCATTTTCATATCCGGCCTTTTAACTATAATCAATCGTAATCAACACATCACCGCATTGTTTAGCATGGGCACAAAAAGCGTGCCCACCCTTGGCTTCATCGTGCCCGACATTCTGGAGAATTGCCGGGCAGGAAAATATTATAGCAAAAGCAGAAAATCTGCAGATAACATTAAAATAAGTTATATTACTAACAAAAATAACCCTATAACTGCGAGATTTCTGCATGTTAATCGAATTCTCTATCAGCAATTATCGTTCTTTTCGAGAAAAGCAAACCTTTTCCATGGTTGCAGCGCCTAGATTGAAGAAGGGCGATAACGTATTTAAGCCTGTTGTTAAGGGCGAAAAACTCCCTGATCTGTTAAAGATTGCCGCCATCTATGGCCCAAACGCATCGGGTAAAAGTAATCTATTTAAAGCGTTCGATATTGTTAGATATATTGCTAATCGCCAACCCAGCGCACAACCTACAGCACTCCCAGTTTTTCCATTTCGCTTTGACCCGCAGTTGGCCGATCAACCCACCCGTATTGAGCTGCACTTTATTTATGCCGAACAACGCTATGAGTTTGAACTGGCCTTAACCCAAGAACGCATCGTTGAAGAACGCCTGATTGCATTTCCAAAAGGAAAAGAAACGCTGTTATACGACCGTCGTCACTCGCCTTCTGGTGATGAGTATACCTTTGGCGAGCTGGAAGGCGGCAATGATTTACATGAATTATGGAAAAAATCCACCGGGCCGCAGGTATTGTTTCTTGCCCAGGCCGTAGCAAATAGTAGCGAGGACTTGAAACAATTAAGGGAGCCGCTGACATGGTTACAAACAGGATTCATGATCGTTTCTGGTGATATGAAGAGTTGGGCAGATAGTAGTCAGGAACTCGCAAAGGACAATCCATTTTTCGCCGAAGAGATTTCTTCGTTTCTGCAAGAGGTAGATGTTCCTGTCACCAATATCCGCGTCGATCAAATAGAGTCCCTTTCAACAGGTTTACTGCAAGCTCTGAGTACAAAACCGAAAAGCAAAACGGTATTGACGCATCGAACAGCGCTGGGAGAAGCCGAGTTTGATTTTCAGGAAGAATCGGAGGGTACTAAAAACCTGATTGGATTCTGGCTACCTTGGCGTGCTCATGCCAAATCAAACCTTACCAAGAAAAACCGCACCTTAGTAGTTGACGAACTGGACAGCAGCCTTCATCCTGAAATTGTTATCTCTTTGGTGGCGAAACATCTTAAATCCGACTCACCTGCTCAGCTTATTTTCACCACGCATGACACCCACCTGATGGATGCCAAATTATTGCGCCGCGATCAATTCTGGCTGACCGAGCGCGACGCCAACGGCGCTACACAATTACGCTCTATCCATGATTTTGAGGGCAGGGAAAGCGAAGATCTGGAAAAACGTTATTACGAAGGTCGCTATCGCGGACTGCCATTTGTGCGCAGGGGTTAAACATGGCTCGCTTTGAACGGTCAAAGCCGCGCTTTAAACCACAACCAAAAGTATTAGTCATTTGCGAAGACACTAAATCGGGAAAACGCTATTTGGAAGATGCGAGCCTGTATTTTCGTGTCAAAGTATCGGTAGAAATTATTCATTGCGGAAAAACCGACCCTAAGGGTATTGTTAAAGAAGCGATTAGTCGCCAAAAGAAATTTGATCATATTTTTTGCGCCATAGACAGAGATACACACCAAAACTTTGATGAGGCGTTGATCTTAGCCAAGGCAGCAGAAAAAGTCGACATCATTGTCTCTTACCCATGCTTTGAATTCTGGCTGTTATTGCATTTTGGTTACAGTCGTAAGCCTTATGCTGGGGCTGGAAAACACTCGGCGGCAGACTTGCTTATCAAAGACTTATGCACTTATCCTGGCTTGGAAAACTACGAAAAAGGCAAGGATTTGAGTATCTTTAAGTTGCTACTGGGAAAGCGTTTTGACGAGGCGCGCCGAATAGCCCCTAAAGTTCTCGCAGAAGCAATGGTCAGCGAGGAAATGAATCCGAGCACCAGACTACATGAGCTGCTTGATTTCTTTGAAAAATTATCTTTACCCCAAGAAGCTCTGTAACACTTATGTATCTAAAATAATCATGGAAGCTTTTGCCAATTTTCCTCTGTAATTAAAGCGGCTTTTATGTGTAGTTTTACATTGGCGTTGAGATCGGATTAAGAAACACGCTCAACAATAGTCGCCTAAGAATTCTGAAGAACTGCCGTCCAACTGCTACAATGCAGTCATTTTAAACCGCACTCGATATTAAAAAATGGACGTCATCCAACGCATAGCCGAAGAATTATCTGTTAACAGCAAACAAGTCAGCGCCGCCGTGGCGTTGCTGGATGAGGGCGCGACGGTTCCTTTTATTTCCCGCTATCGCAAAGAAGTCACCGGCGGTCTGGATGATACGCAATTAAGGGAGCTGGAAGCGCGTTTAGGGTATTTGCGCGAACTCAACGAACGACGTAAAACCATACTGGACAGCATCCGATCGCAAGACAAACTGTCGCCTGAGCTGGAAAGAGCCATTAACGGGGCGGACACCAAAACGCTGCTGGAAGATTTGTATTTACCTTATAAACCCAAGCGCCGCACCAAAGCACAGATTGCGCGTGAAGCAGGACTGGAGCCGCTGGCCGACACCATTCTGAATGACCGCAACATCATTCCTGAGTCTATTGCCGCTAATTTTATAGATGCGGATAAAGGCGTACACGATACCGCCGCTGCTCTGGACGGCGCGCGGCAAATCATTATGGAGCGCATTTCTGAAGATGCCGAGTTATTGGCCGGATTGCGCGAACGGATCTGGCAAAAAGGTTTTATACACGCCACCGTCGTCACCGGAAAAGAACAGGCTGCCGAAAAGTTCAAGGATTATTTCGATTATCAGGAAGCCATCAATAAAATCCCATCGCACCGAGCGTTAGCGCTGTTTCGCGGGCGTAATGAGGATTTTTTGAGCCTAACGCTAAAACCCGGCGTCGAAGACAAAGAAGAGCATGCGCTATGCGCCCAATTTGTCGCTTTACATCTTAATATTAAAGACCTATCGAAACCGGCCGAGGCCTGGCTGGCAGAGACAGCCCGCTTGGCCTGGAAAATCAAGCTGTTTACGCGCATCGACCTGGACTTGAAACTCCGGCTGCGGGAAGCTGCCGAACTGGAAGCGATACGCGTTTTTGCTAGTAATTTAAAGGACTTGCTGTTGGCCGCTCCGGCAGGCCCCAAGGCGACGATGGGCCTGGATCCCGGCATACGCACCGGCGTCAAGGCGGCGATAGTCGATGCGACGGGGAAATTGCTGGCGACCGAGACTATTTACCCGCATCCGCCGCGCAAACAGTGGGATGAATCCATCGCCACGCTGGCAAAACTGATACAAAAACACCGCGTCGATTTGGTCAGCATAGGCAACGGCACGGGTTCTCGGGAAACCGATCAGCTGGTTGCCGATGTCATGAAATACCACAGCGATCTCAAGTTTACTAAAATAACGGTTTCGGAAGCAGGCGCATCGGTTTATTCCGCGTCGGAACTGGCGGCCAAGGAATTTCCTGAGTTGGATGTGTCGTTACGCGGCGCGGTTTCTATCGCCAGACGCTTGCAAGACCCGCTGGCGGAATTGGTTAAAATTGATCCTAAAGCAATAGGCGTGGGCCAGTACCAGCATGACGTCAATCAGTTTCAATTAGCCAGGGGACTGGATGTGGTCGTTGAGGATTGTGTTAATGCAGTCGGTGTTGATGTGAATACGGCATCCGTTGCGTTGCTAAAGCAGGTGTCCGGTTTGTCGTCCAGCGTCAGTGAAAATATCGTGGCTTTTCGCAATGAAAACGGGCCGTTTGTTAACCGCAAGCAATTAAAAAAAGTGCCCCGATTGGGGGATAAAGCGTATGAGCAAGCGGCAGGATTTTTGCGGGTCATGAACGGCGACAACCCGCTGGATGCGTCTGCGGTACATCCCGAAGCTTACCCGGTTGTCGAAGCCATTATCACCGGCACGGGTAAATCTATCCGTGATTTAATAGGCCAAAGCGGTTTTTTACGGACGCTTAATCCTTCAAACTATACTAATGAACACTTTGGTCTGCCTACGGTTACTGATATTCTACAGGAACTGGAAAAGCCCGGGCGCGATCCCAGGCCGGAATTTAAAAGCGTGGCGTTTAAGGCGGGCATTGAGAAAATCAGCGACCTGGAGCCGGGCATGAGACTGGATGGCGTGGTGACCAATGTCGCCAACTTCGGCGCGTTTGTTGATATAGGCGTGCATCAGGATGGCCTGATACATATCTCGCATTTATCGGACACCTTTATCAAAGATCCCAGAGAGGCGGTAAAAACCGGCGATCTGGTCAAAGTTAAAGTGCTGGAAGTGGATGTCGAACGTAAGCGTATTTCGCTATCCATGAAATCAGATGCCGAGGCTGTCGTAGCCAGACCCGAACGCAATAATCCAAAGCCAGCGGCTCATAAGCCCAAACAACAAGCGCCAACACAGAATTTAATGGCTAACGCTTTCGCCAAGGCGCTGAAAAATAACTAACCCGCTATCTCAATAACATCCGAGGGATTTGATATGATTAAATACTATCGTTTTTATGTTGCCCTTATTTTCACCGGCCTGTTGATGGCTTATACGCCGATGCCCCAAGCCGATATGGGGCAGCAACAGGGTTATGTCTATAATCCCGATAGCAACAACGCCGACGCTCCGCTACAGCCAGCCAGCTATGGTGAAAAAATAGGTAATAAGGCGCTCATTGGCTTTGCCAATTTGACGACCGGTATACTGGAAATACCCAAAAATATGATTAACACCATCAACCAAGGTAATTTCTTTTATGGCGTAGGAGGCGGTTTTATCAAAGGGACGGTTAATACGTTGGGCCGCATGGGTTGCGGCATTGCCGATATAATCACCCTGCCCATACCAACCAACCCCGTTGCTTACCCGTTATTTATCTGGGATGATTTCGATGCGGATACGACTTACGGCGAGGCATTGCGGCTGAATAAAGCCAAAAAATAAACCCACCGGCACGCTGACGCCTGCCGCACCGCCTGCCCCATTGCGGTAACAACGCCACCCAAAGCGGCGACGATTGATGGTTTCAATCAGCACCCGCAAGAAACCAACAGAAAACCCATACCTTATTTCACCAAAAAATGCAAAAGTAATTGCTCCTGTAACACGTAAGGTAACTCGCAATAAAT
>PMJA01000097.1 GCA_003158415.1 Methylobacter sp. | reverse complement strand
CGCCGTTCTTTTTTGTTCGGTTTATGGTCATGGCCGCTAAAATCAAACAATTCGCGTTGTTCGCGCTGCAAAATGATCTGTTGTTGGCGTTTGGCAAGGCTTTCGGCGGATTCTTCGTAGAGCAATACCGCCTCTTTAGCCGAACGCCGTTGGCCGGAAATAGCGATGACGGTGACATCCCAGCGGTAGCTGTCTTTAGTGATGGTGAGTATGGCGCCGGGCTTAACTTCTTTGCCCGGTTTTGCGCGCTGATTGTTGACATGGACTTTTCCGCCGGAAATGGCGTCGCTGGCCAGCTTGCGCGTTTTAAAAAAACGCGCAGTCCACAACCATTTATCAAGTCGAATGGCTTCGAGTTCAGCTTGCACTCAGCTCTTTTTCTTTCTTTAAGCCTTTAGGCAAAGAAAACACGACTTTTTCTTCTATGCCTTGAATCTCAATGGTCGATTTGCCGCCCCATTGTTTTAACTGATTGATCACTTCCTGCACCAGCACTTCCGGCGCCGAAGCCCCGGCAGTCACGCCGACCACGGCAACGCCGTCAAACCAGCTCTGTTGCATATCACTGGCCGTATCAATCAGATAGGCTTTTTTACCGAGTTGCTCGGCAATCTCGCGTAAACGGGTGGAGTTAGAGCTGTTGATGGAACCCACTACCAGAATGGTGTCGGCTGATTTTGCCAGTTCATACACCGCATCCTGGCGGTTTTGGGTAGCGTAACAGATGTCGTCTTTTTTCTGTTCCTGTATGGACTTAAAGCGCGCTCTCAAGGCATCTACCATGATCTTGGTATCGGTCATCGATAACGTGGTTTGGGTCACATAAGCCAGATTGTCNNCCCATCGTGCCTTCAACTTCGGGATGGCCTGCGTGACCGATGAGTATTACTTCACGGTCTGACTTTGCATGTTTGGCAACCTGTATGTGAACTTTAGTCACCAGCGGGCAGGTGGCGTCAAATACCGTTAAGTTGCGTTCCTTAGCTTCCTGCTGTACTTGTTTGGAAACGCCGTGAGCGCTGAAAATCAGGTAAGAGCCGACCGGCACGTCGGTTAATTCTTCAATAAAAATAGCACCTTTTTCTTTAAGGCCATCAACCACGGTGCGGTTGTGTACGACTTCGTGACGGACATAAATCGGCGCGCCAAAGGTTTCGATGGCTTGGTCTACAATTTCGATGGCGCGGTCTACGCCGGCACAGAATCCACGGGGGTTAGCGAGTACAATTTGCATATCTTGACTTCATTAGTTGGTATATTTTTGATTATTCTAACTCAAGATCGTTGCCGATACGACAATTCCGTCCCCATCAGCATATAAGAAATGATCTTTCTTGAAATTGACACCGGCGAAACTGATTAATAAATCGCGGTCGCCATGGTCTTTTTTATGGCTTTTTAACGGGTGCGCATGCAAGGCGCGGATGCCGATTGGAAGTTGATCTATTAGTGTAGAATCGCGTATGCAGCCGTAAACAATAATGCCTTGCCAGCCGTTAGCTAGAGCAATGGTGGCCAGATCATGGTCTATCAATGCGCACCGGTGCGAACCGCCGCCATCTATGACCAGTACCCGGTTTTGCACTTTTTCTTCCAGGATGGTTCTGACTAAAACGTCATCTTCAAACGTTTTCACGGTAGTGATTTGACCGGAAAATGCCACGCTACCGCCGTAAGACATAAACAGCGACTCGGCAATCTGGAAGTAATTTTCTCCAGCATGGTTATCGCAAAGAACAGCGGTGGTAAAAGTCATGATTTAAATCTCAAAAGAACACAAGGGTAAAGGTTAGCAAAGCGTAAGTTTCCACGCTCTGGCGTCACTGCCATTAAATTAGCAGAGAAAACCCCCTCTCCAGCGGGAGAGGGTTGGGGTGAGGGGGAATTGAAAACAAGAAAACCCTTTAAAATCCCCCTCATCCCAGCCTGAACCCTCGCTCCGCTCTCCCNNGGGAGAGCGGAGCGAGGGTTCAGGGGCTAAGTTACTTAACGCTCTGGCGTGGGAACGATGTGAAAGTTTAATCTGTGTATCTGTGGCGGTTTATTTATTGCGAGCTATTCTCACCTGATTTTACTCAGTATAACGCGCCAACAGTCCCTTATCACTGTGTATTTCCGGCAACGGTATTTTTACCTCATAACCGCCGCCGGAAGCTTCCTGCATCACATGACCGTGCATATCTTCCATGCGTTCGACAATAATATCGTGATTGCCCTCCGGCAAGATAAGTTCCAGTTTGTCGCCCACTGAAAACTTGTTTTTGACATCAATGGTCGCCAGACCGGTGGCCGCATCATAACTTCTTATTTCGCCGCAAAACTGTTGTTGATGGCTTTTGGAATAACCGGTGATATAGTTTTGCTGCTCGTGGGTATGGTGGCGTTGATAAAAACCGTCGGTGTAACCGCGATTGGCGAGGTTTTCCAAAACGCCGATCAGTTCCGGTTGAAACGCCCGACCTGCCATGGCGTCGTCTATCGCTAGTCGATAGGTTTGCGCAGTCCGGGCGACATAATAATGCGACTTGGTGCGACCCTCAATTTTAAGGCTGTCTATGCCGATTTCAACCAAGCGCTGTACATGTTCTATGGCTCTTAAGTCTTTGGAGTTCATAATATAAGTGCCGTTTTCGTCTTCCATGATCGGCAGCAGTTCGCCCTTGCGGCCTTCTTCTTCAAGGAAATACACGTCGTCCGCTAATGGATGACGTTCTGCGCCGCCGCAACTGGCGGTGCTGATGTCGTCCATAGACAGCGGCGCGCCGCCCGGCATCCAATCGCCTTCGGCATTTTCATGCGCGGGTAGGGTATCGTATTTCCAGCGGCAAGAGTTGGTGCAGGTGCCTTGATTGGGGTCGCGGTGATTGAAATAACCGGACAGCAGACAGCGACCGGAATAGGCGATACATAACGCGCCGTGGACAAATACCTCAAGTTCCATGTCCGGGCAGCGCTGTCGGATTTCGGCAATTTCATCCAAAGACAGTTCGCGCGACAAAATAACGCGTTCAACACCCATACTTTGCCAGAATTTCACCGTCGCATAATTAACGGTATTGGCCTGCACCGACAAATGGATAGGCATCTCCGGCCACGCTTCCCGCGTCATCATAATCAAGCCGGGATCGGCCATAATCAAGGCGTCCGGTTTCATGGCGATAATCGGCGCTATATCGGCCATAAAGGTTTTAACCTTGGCGTTGTGGGGAATTACGTTGGTCGCCAGGAAAAACTTTTTGCCCAACTTGTGCGCCTCGTTAATCCCTATGGACAGATTGTCGGCAAGAAAATCATTATTGCGCACCCGAAGGCTGTAACGCGGCTGCCCGGCATAGACGGCATCAGCGCCGTAGGCAAAAGCATAGCGCATGTTTTTAAGGGTTCCGGCAGGAGACAGTAGCTCGACTTGTTTCATGATTATTT
>PMJA01000249.1 GCA_003158415.1 Methylobacter sp. | reverse complement strand
CAGCTATGCAAACGCCAACGATTACCCATGTGTTGTCTTTTTCTTCTACTTCAGCCATTTCTAAATCCTCTATAGTTATTATTAATAATATTCCCTCCTCAAGGGAGCAATTCAAAAATAAAATTTTTGAATTGGTTGTCGAATCTTTAAACAACGGTGTAATTTTTATCATGAGAAAGGCCATTGTGTCAAAACTATAAATAAATAATTTACTAAAATAGAGCAACCACTAAGCGAGGATCATTTATTTTTCAGGTTTGTTTCGTTACAAAGCGCGGCCATTATGTCCGCTATTGTTATACAATAACCGCCTTTTTTCGCCATTTTGCTTGTCGCTTTTATGAATAAACCGAAAAAACTGCTACGCTCCGATATACGTTACGAATGCGGTGACAGCGCCTACGAGCGCGGAAGAAGCTATTTTGAAAAAGGCCAAGTGGTTAATCTGGAGATTAAAAGCGAGGGAGCGCTTTTTGTACAGCTTAACGCGTCAGTTAAAGGCAGCGGAAGCCATCCGTACCTGCAATCTATACGCATAAGTTGGCGTCCCGATTATAGCGCGGCCCAAATTATAGGCGATTGTTCCTGCCCGGTCGGCCATAACTGCAAACATGTTGCCGCCGCCTGTCTGCTGTATCAAAACGCCAATCAATCGCTGCCATCAGCTGGCACAGACACCCGTTGTTTTACCTGGCTGGACAGCCTCAATGAGTCAGCGCCTGCGCAACGCAACCTCTACCAGGACTTTATCGCGTATATCCTTAAACCCGGCAACACCCGCCATGAATTTATCGTCGATTTCTTGATAAGCAAAGCAAACAAATCGGGCGGCCTGAGCAAAGGTCGAAAAACAACGTTAAACACGCTACGTTACAGCTATTCATACCTCAACCACATTCAGCCGCAGGACGAGGAAATTGCGAAATTAATGATGGCGCTTAATACCCACAAAGGCGAGCCGTTCCTTGCCGGGGCTGTAGGTTACATCGCCTTGGCAAAATTATTGCAGACCGGCCGGTTATTCTGGGAAACCATTGAAAACCCGCCGTTAACAGCAGGTGCTAACCGGGACTTAAGCCTTAATTGGCATCGCGAGGATAGCGGTCATTACCAATTGTCGGTAGACATCGAACCTTCGGCGTTGCTGCTGTTGACGGATCCGCCTCACTATCTGGATACGGTTCAGGGCATTATCGGCACATTCAACGCCCCCGCGCCTACAGCCAGTCAATTACATAAGATCCTGTCTGTACCGCTGATTCCAGCTGAATATGCCGATGAATTCAGTTTTAAATTGACGGTTGAGCACCCCGACCTGAACTTGCCTGCGCCAAAAAAAGTCGAGCTAACCGATCTGGACGGGCTGATACCTATACCCCGATTATTATTATACGGACAGCAAGTGGATGCCCAGCATTTTGTCCATTTTATGGCGGTGAATTTCGATTACGGGGACTTGACGCTTGCTGCGTCCACGTCTGAAAACCATAGCATCATAAAAACCGATCGGGGCTATCTGCGCATTAATCGGACGCTGGAAATTGAACACCAAGCCATACATTATCTTGAAGCGCTGGGATTTACCGCTGCCCCTGCCGGGAAAACCGATAAGCAAGAGTTGGTTCTGTTCAGCGCTGCAAAAAATCCCATTGATAGCGCTTCACTCTGGCGGGACTTTATCGAAAACGCGCAACCGGAACTTGAGCGGCAAGGCTGGATTATCGAAATGGCCGACAGTTTCAAGCTTAACTTTCAAACCGTTCAAAACTGGGACGCCGAAATCAGCGAAAACCAGAACGACTGGTTTGAGATGCGCTTCAATGTGGAGGTGGACAACCAGTCCTATCCTCTATTGCCGTTGATTATGCCCGTGCTGGAAAACTACGACCCGGAAAATCTTCCCGAACTGCTCAATATCCCGCTGGGAAATCACAACTACCTGAGTGTCCCCAGCGATAAATTAAAACCAATACTGGCGGTTTTGTTTGAGCTATTCAACACCAGCACACTGGGTAAGGATGGCTCGCTTAAAATCTCCCGTTTTAATGCCGCCAGTCTTGCCGACGTGGAGGAGCAAAGTTACGGCCTGTTTTCCTTAACCGGCGGTAAAGAGTTGCGAGAGTTGGGGCAAAAATTAAAAAACTTCACCGGCATTCAAGATGTAGCGTTGCCAGTCAATTTGCGGGCGGAACTGCGGCATTACCAGCAACAGGGGCTTAACTGGCTGCAATTTTTACGCGAGTATCAATTTTCCGGCATACTGGCCGATGACATGGGGTTGGGTAAAACCGTTCAAACCCTCGCCCATCTGTTACTGGAAAAACAAAGCGGCCGAATGACGTCGCCCTGCCTGATCATTGCTCCCACCAGCCTGATGAGTAACTGGCGGCGCGAAGCCGAACGCTTTACGCCGGATCTGAAAGTATTAACCTTGCAGGGCGCAGATCGCAAACAGTCGTTCGATAAAATCGATGACTATGATCTAGTTTTGACAACCTATCCGCTGTTGCCCAGAGATGAGGAAGCGCTGCTTAAGCGCGGCTATCATTATTTGATTCTGGACGAAGCCCAAACCATTAAAAACCCGACTTCATTAGCCGCCCAACTGGTGCGCCGGATTAAAACCAATCACCGCTTGTGTTTAACGGGCACGCCGATGGAAAATCACATCGGCGAGCTGTGGGCGCAATTTGATTTTTTGATGCCCGGCTTTCTGGGCGACAATGCGACCTTCAGAAAGCGCTACCGCACGCCAATTGAGGTTTACGGCGATAACGAGCAGCGTTCGCGATTATCGCGCCGTCTTGCGCCCTTTATGTTGCGCCGCACCAAACAGGAAGTCGCCGATGAATTGCCGCCTAAAACCGAAATCATCCGCTCCGTCCCACTGCATCCAAAACAGGCCGCTTTGTACGAAAGTATCCGCTTGACGATGGAGAAAAAAGTCCGCGAAGCAATTGCCGAAAAAGGCTTGTCACGCAGCCATATCACCATTCTGGACGCTCTGTTAAAGTTGCGCCAGACCTGCTGTGATCCGCGCACACTGTCGCTAAAAGAGGCGCAAAAAGTAAAAGAATCGGCCAAACTCGATTTGTTGATGGCGCTATTGCCGGAACAGCTGGAAGAGGGGCGGCGTATCCTGATCTTTTCCCAGTTCACCCGCATGATCGCGTTGATTGAGGATGAATTGGACGCCCGGAAAATCGCGTACAGCAAGCTGACCGGCCAAACCCGCAAGCGCGACGAGGCCATTGAACGCTTTAAAAGCGGTGAGGCCAATGTGTTTCTCATCAGCTTGAAAGCGGGCGGCGTCGGCTTGAATCTGACTGAGGCAGACACCGTTGTTATTTACGATCCCTGGTGGAATCCCGCCGCCGAAAGCCAGGCCGCAGACCGGGCCCATCGCATAGGCCAGGACAAGCCGGTATTTGTCTATAAGCTCATCACTGAAAACACAGTTGAAGAAAAGATTATTGCCATGCAGGAAAGAAAACGCGCTTTGGCCGACAGTATTTATGCCGACGGCGCTAAAGATGAATCCTTAAAGCTCACCGCCGAAGACCTTACCGCCTTGTTTGATCCGCTATGAACAAGTATTCACCTCAAATCGAAATCTATCCTGACAACCGTTTCAATTTGCAGCCGGACTTATTCCCCCCCCCCTGGTTTCGCTCGCAAAGATTCTTCATTTTTGCCATTGTTTTTTCGGTTAGCGCCGCCGTCAGTCTGATTTACAATTACAGTCGCCCCGCTATTTACCGTAGCTGCGCAACGGTGTTAACCTCGGCCATGACGGCTATCGACGATGACAGCGCCATCGCAGACGTTCAAAATGTCGCCATTCAAAAACAGCTGTTACTGGGGCACGAACTGCTAGACAAGATCTGGTCGCGACTTAAAGCGTCAACCCCCGCCTCTAAGCTAACAGATACCGACATTCAAAAACTATTGACCGTGGCGCCGATAGCTGACACCAATATTGTTGAAATATGCGCAGAAGGCACGGATGCAGAATTTTTGCCGCTGCTGGTTAACACCTGGACGGATGTTTACCAGGAGACCAGGGCTGAAGACATCAAAAAATTAACGGATAATACGACGCAACGGATAGTCGACGAACTGAACGGTCTGACTGACAAAATTAATGCCAAACGCGCTGAACTTGAGGCCTTTAGAAAAGACTTTGACATTTCTTCAAGCGGACGCGAAGAAAATGAACCGCTGGCCCGACTTAACGGCTTAAATAACTCCCTTAACAAAGCAGATGAGGAAGAGGTTAAGGCGAAAGCGGCGCTGGATGCCGTCAAGTCAGCTATAGGCCGGGGACAGGCCATCGTTCCCGTGCAGGAACAAGGCGGTTTTCAGGCGTTGGAAAAAAGATTGCAAGACTTACGTGAAAAACTGACCGAGTTCGATAACAAATTTACCCGTGACTACATGGTCAAAAAGTACAGATATGATTCTATCCCGGCACAAATTAAAAAACTTGAAGCGGAAATTAAAAACAAGCAGGACTATGGCAAACGTATTGTACTGACCGAGGCGGAAAATAAGTATGCCGCCGCCCGGCAAACCGTTGTAGAAATCCGCGCCCAGCTGACCGAACATAAAAAACAGGTGGCGGCATTTACCACGAAATTTGCTGAATATGATGCGCTGAAAACGGACTTGGAAGGTTTGGAGCAAATCAATCGAGAAACCCAGGAGCGCCTGGTAAAAATCGAAACCAATCAAAAAGAAAAATACCCCCAGGTTACCGTTATAGAACGGGCCTACGCCTCTTCCACGCCGGTAAGGCCCGATTATGGTCGTGATGCGCTGATCGCGGTGGCCGCCTCTTTG
This sequence comes from Methylobacter sp., assembly GCA_003158415.1. Taxonomy (GTDB): domain Bacteria; phylum Pseudomonadota; class Gammaproteobacteria; order Methylococcales; family Methylomonadaceae; genus Methylobacter_C. Next base: position 6,924 of record PMJA01000249.1, on the reverse strand, counting down.
GTGTTAGGGCTTTTTACGGTATGGATATTCAACTATTTAACCCGGAAACAGGAACAACCATCAGCCATCACCTTGTCCGGCATCCATCTGTATAATCCTGCGGCGGCAGATGCGCTTAATTACCGGCAAACTGTCGCCCGACCATTAGAGCAAAAGCCTAGCAACGCCCTTGCAAGTCCTCTGTATAGAGAGCTTTCCAGCCATCAGCTCAGGCAACTACTGAACGCCGCCAACCTTAAAGGCAAACAACTGATCGGTTTCCTGCTCAGCGGCCTGACCATTGAAGAAGCCTCCTCGCTGACACCCGCTCAGATTGATCTGGAAACGGCAACCCTTATCGTAGGCGCCGCCAGACCCAGAACCTTAGCTATCAGCAGCTCATTCAAAGCATTGCTGGCGCAATCCGGCAATCGTCCGGCCTGGAATACCGATCAATCAGCCGATGATCTTGCCGTCGCGCTGCTGTGCGCCGCCGTTGACTCCGGCTTGCCTAATCCGGGAGAAATCACGGCGGCGGCGATACGCCATAGCTATATTGCTTATCTGGTGCGCCAGGGGCTGCGATTATCAGACCTTGAACAAATCACCGGCCAGCTGGAAGCTTCCGTTATCTCAAGTTACAGCGCTTATTCACCGCCGCAACAAGGCCGTAGCCTGGACGAGATTGAATGGCTGCATCCGGCCTTAGCCGATATTGCTTAAGTATGGATTTTTCCATTATCATCCCAACGCTGAACGAAGAAAAAAACCTGCACGCCTGCTTATCGGCATTGCAAGCGTTAAGGGGCAGCTGTGAAATTATTATTGCCGATGGCGGCAGTACCGATAATACCCAGCTGATAGCCGCGCCATTAGCCGATAAAGTGATAACATCAGCAACAGGCAGGGGGCTGCAAATGAATAACGGCGCAAGCCAGGCCGCAGGCAGTATCCTGATATTCCTGCACGCAGATACTTATTTACCCGAAAATGCCTTGCAACTGATTAAAAAGCAGATTAATCAAAACGCGCAATGGGGCCGTTTTGACATTCAATTAAGCGGTCAGGCGTTTATGCTAAAAATTATCGCCCGAATGATGAATTGGCGCTCCCGGTTAACAGGGATAGCGACGGGCGACCAGGTTATTTTTGTGACGCGACCGGCGTTTGAGCAGGTAGGCCGCTATCCCGACATCGGCTTGATGGAAGACATCGCCCTGTGCGCCGCGCTAAAAAATATCAGCCCCCCTATTTGCCTGAATGCCAAGGTTATCAGCTCCGGCAGGCGTTGGGAGCGCAACGGCATCTACAAGACGATGCTGCTGATGTGGTATTTACGCTTGCGTTACTATTTTGGGGCGGATCCGCAAACCCTGGCTTTTCTTTATACGAATAGCGTATTTGCTCAGAAATATAAACCTTAGTTAATCAAGTAGCCGGTAATTAAATAATTCTTGTAATTTCATCACTAAATTACGATACAATGCAGCCTCACAATTACTACCAGGAATAGATATGAAATTTAAAAAGCTAGCTATCGTCCTTGCTGTTGCAAGCCTTGGTTTCTGTGCCGTTGCTCAAGCTGAAAAAGTCGGCGGCTTATCAACAGAACCCGCGCTGGAGACTGCGACTGCAGCCGCTCCTAATGGCAACGAACTCCAAATGTTTCGCTTCGCCCTGGAAATGGACAAAGAGGCATTCGTCAAGCGGGCGTTGAAATTAGATCCGACGGAAGAAAAGAAGTTTTTGGATGTGTACTATGTTTTTAACGCTAAGTTGAAAGCGTTAAACGACAAACGTTTAGCGATCATTGCGGATTATTTGAGTAACGTTGATAACCTGACAGAAGCCAAGGCTGGCGAACTTGCAAAACGTACGATTGAATTTCGCAAACAGCGTATCGCACTTGACGCAAATTATTATGCGGCAGTAGCAAAAGCGACCACAAAATCTATTGGCGCGCGTGCTCTGCAAGTTGAAAACTTTTTACAAGGTGTCGGCGATGTCGCTATAGGCTCTAAACTTCCTTTGATACCTAAGTAGCCTTGTAGCTACAGATAACATCCCTTTAAGCGGATGTTATCTGTCCCGCCTTAAGTGGATAGGCCGTTTCTTATTGCTTGATCCACGGAATAATCGGCACTGTCGATATACTGTTGGCGGGCGCTCCCTCTATCAATTTAAGGCCATTAATATCGGAGTTCAAAGCTCGCTTTGAACCGCCAAAGCCAGCTTTGAACTCCAAACGTCATTTATTACCGTTTCGGCCCCGCCTGGCTGGCGCACTTAATACAGCTGTTGGAATAAGGCAGGGCGGCCAAGCGTTCCTTGCTGATCGGCTCATCGCAAACCTCGCAAATCCCATAGCGGCCGTTATCTATTCGGGCTACGGCCTGCTTGATCAGGTCTATTTCCGTTCTGGCTGAATTGCCTAAATAATCCATCACTTCATCATTCGCGTTTTGAGTCGCCTGCTCCTCAAAGTCTTTTTCTATCGGCGTATCCGCATGCCTGACATTGTTGGTAATCCTGTCCAGCCGGAGATTTAGCTCTTCCAGCATGGCGACCAATGTCCGCTTTACTTCGTCATATTCTTTCATGATACCCTGTCTTTTTAATGGAGCCGCCCTTATACTAAGGCCGAATAACGTAAACTTCCGACATCCTACCACCTCCCATGCAAAATGACACACATCATCTGTTGGATGCCACCAATGAGATCATTCTGGGCAAAGCGCGCTATGCTCAAACAGACGGCGGGTATAGACCAAATTACCGGCCTGTTTGTTAAGCTGCGCTACGGCAGGGTTTCCACCCCGGAAGAATTAAAGCAATTTGATAAACGGGTTGCCGGGTTTAAGCCCCTTTCCTGAAAACGTATTAAACCGGCGGGCAATTAAATCTTTCTATCCTGCCGGGATAGGAACGACAATGTTGAGGGGGTTAAGTCAGAGACATACCTAACGGTTAGTTTGTTAGTGCTTTTCCGCCAGAGGTCGACTATAAATTGTGCTGACCGTTTATTATGCCGACCTTGAACCGTTTCAAGCAAAAAGCTCACTACGGCAAAATCATCCAGTAAACGAACTGATAGATTACGGATAGTAAAATTTCTCTGTTGTTTAATTATTTGCAACCATTCTGACTTGGATTGCCAGTCACTACCTTGGCCTGACCAAACTTCAAATTCATCGGCCAATAATGTGTATTGCCCGTTTTCTTCAGCCTTAACGGACGCCATCAAATCCTGTTCCCGCGATGTATATTCGGCTACATCGCGTGTTACGGTTTGAGCGCTTAATCCCGGCGGCGCCAGCACTATGTCTTGGCTCATAGCAGGCGCGGATAACAACAGTGTTATTGTAAAAAGGTAGTTATGTATTGATTTTTTGCACATACCAATCACTCCAAATAGCACATAAAAAAGATTGCCCGAATGATTCGGGCAATCTGTCTGATTACAGCTCTTTTAAATAAAGGTTAAGAACCGGTAACACATCCTTTTAATAGGCCGCCCTGAGTTGGGTATCCACCAGTGCCGTTTTGGGCCTTATTTGACCACTCGCCTTGGAGCTTCCAATCGAAGCCGCCGATTAACACGGTTCCTGCGGAAAGGCGTGTATTTGACGGGCCAAATGTCCAGGCGCACTTGTCACCATTTTCGGCACCGGTTAAATCATACCACCCCCCCCAATAACCGCCGCCAGTCGGTGGAAAATAGGCAGGATCAGTTACTGTTTCCATTAATTCATGTGCGCTGACATTCGCTAAGGCAGCGAGGCCTTGTGACTGTTGATAAGCCGATGATACGCCCGCGACTAAACCGGGTTTCTGCGCTACGGCGCTTCCAGCGGGGGGTGCATAAGGGCTGACAGGATCGCATCCCGGATCATTATCCAGGCTAAAAAAGAAAGCAAATTGCACCAGCTTGCCTCCGCAAGTGCCTGCACTATGATAAGCACAGTAATTGGCCGTTCCGCGCGCTACATCAGTATAAACAGGATAATAGCCATTGGCATTAAGATTTGCCGTACCAACAACCTTGCATACTTCTGCAAGAACATTACCGGAATTACTACTATTCACATTGGTTGCCGATGTATCTATTTTAGACATTATGAACAAATGATTTAACGTTGTGTATTCACTAACGGCACTAATGTAAGGCGAGCTATGAAGATTGTTATACCAAACCGTTAAGCCGACAATTTTATCGCTGGCAAATGTTGAATTTGTCCAAGAGCTACCCCAAAAAATCGGCGTAGTATTGACGGTTGACATTACATTGATGGCAGAAGTACGCGGAATTGTTGTAGGGCCGGTATGCGGAACCATTAAAGGACTAATGATGGACGCAGTACCTTTTGATGCCTTGCGTGAACTGTGGACATCTTTAGTCCATTGATAACTGGTGATCGTAGCGTTGCTGGTCGGAGCCGGCGCTAAGTCTTCCACCTCCGATATACTATAGACTTCGTTATTTTGTTCCCGTCCTTCAGCAAAAGCATTAACCGCCAATGCTTGGGCAATAAGTAGTGGCAAGAGAAATTTTCGCATGATGATTCCTTAAGATGCGGGGTTATAAAAAGCAAAGATATTGATATTATTAGCCAAGTAAGGCGTGCTGCGCACGCCTTTTTCGTTGCCCGACATAACCCCCTAAGCCGGATTAGGTCGGGATATTGATAAACAGGACTACACCCGTAGCTGGCAGTATTACCTATCGGGCGTATTCAAAATACGGTTTATCATGGGGGTTTGTTGTGACACTCTATCGTCCAGACTTAAGTCGATCATGCCTTTAAGCTCTATAAAACGTTTCTCGGCTTCTTTTAAGTGTTCTGTCGCTGTAATCAAATCACCGCTTTTTACAGCGCCCCGCGCTTTTTTCAAATAATCGTTAGCGCGGTTACGGTTTCGGTCAACTTTATCGTTGGCATTGATTTCTTTACTGACCGCCAGGGCTTCTTTGATATTTCCTATAATGACATCTTCACTCGCCTTGTCATTGATAGCTTTCAGTGCTTCGTTAACTTGACCTACAGTAGCGTTAATGCCTTCAATGGGAGTCATTTTATTATACATGCAGGCCATGCCCAGACATACGTCGGCAGTTGCTGAAAAAGATCCTAAAGAAAGTGCCAAGGCAGTCGCTACGACAGCGCTTTTTAATAAATTCATGTGATGTTATCCTCGTTGTAGTTATTATTATTAAGTCTTTAACCCTTTAAATATTAAGCATATTTAAAGGGTCGCACGACAGTGCGGACTTTATCATAACATTTGTGCAGGGTGCGTCTACAATTTTATGATCGCCTTTGTAGCCCAACCGTTGGGCTTTGTTTTATCGGGTTACGGGCTATCAAGTTAACCCGGCCTACAGTTCGATGAGTTGTTATCGGGCGTCATAAAAAATTTCATCCTGCAACGCTTTAGCGTTGCAAAGGCTTAGTAGAATTGTAGCGTGATGCACAAGCGGAAATGGGTAAGCTATCCACCGTAACCGCATTATCATGGCAAGAATTATTCGAGGACGACTATAATTTGCAAGACGGTAATGCGCTGTTTTGATTTGGCTTTGTAGCTTGTGCTGGATATAGTTATGTCGGGTTATGCTATGCTAACCCGACCAAGCTGTGTGGTGCAATAGTGTAGGGTGGGCAGGTTTTTTTGTCCACCGTTTTCAACTCCCACAGTATGGCCTTATTAAATTTGGTGGGCAGCGTGCAAATGTGCAAATGGGGACGGACGGAGCCCGATATTCTGTTCAACAATTCCATTCATATTCATCACCACAATCATTTCTCATTCAAACCAAGGTCATACTGTTTCTACATATCCTTATCGTGAGTGACATGGTTGCAAGCCCGGTCACGCTTCGTTGCATCCCCACAAATTATTTACTTGTTCCCACGTGGTGCGTGGGACCTTTCTTTTTGTATTCATTTCATTGTTCGGTGCTAATAAGGTGTTCTATCGCAGTGACGCTTAACCCAGTCACGGTCGCAATTATTTCAATGGCGGCACCTTGTTGTATCAGTTTTAAGGCTATCGTTTTTGTTGTTTGTTCTATACCTTGTTCTATTCCTTTCTCCATTCCAATAAATAAAGGGGTCAGCCCCCTTTATTTCAAACTATATTGATGCGACTGTTTTAATTCTGCAAAAACCGCATAAATACCCTATTGAAAAGCATAACTCACTTGTCTTTTTGTAAGTTATCTACCATCTGATTTTGACCGGAAAATAAACACTCAATTGATTGAGCGGGTAAAATGCTTTCCACCCACACATCCAACTGTGCTTTGTCAGCCGAGTTAACCTTTTGTTCTACCCAATCAGGTATTGCGCCAAACTTTAGTTTGAAAAGTTTTAACAAAGTTTGGGCTTCACCAAGGGCTACACCACGGGCTTCACCAATTTGAATACCATTTTCTGTTGCATATCGTTCAATAGACGTTATATAGGGCATGGTTTGTTCCTCCAGTTGTTCTATTTCGTAAACTAATTGTAACTCAAGTTCTTTCGGTAGCTGTAGCATCCAGTCGATAAATCTGAATAACTCCAGGACTTCCTGTTTTTCATAACCACGTGCATATTCTGGCTCAACCTGAANNTTATCATGAATGGTGCGATGCGCTATAAGCTGCGCAAGAACAACGAGAGCAAAAGGATTGTTATGACTTTCCAATTGCTCAAGATTGTCGTTCCAATCCTGCAGTTTGATGACAGGAAATTTAAAGTCACATAAGGTATGCCAAAGCGATTGCTGATAATGACCTATCGTTTTGCCGCCCCGTTGATTGGTAAGTACCGCAAAGCTGGCAATCTGCCTATCAGGGTGGCGGTCTTGCAGGCGATAATAGTAGCGATACATACGGGCATTAAAATGTCTGTCTGCGCGACCTTGAATTTCAATATGGATTAATACCCAAATTTCAGCACC
>PMJA01000071.1 GCA_003158415.1 Methylobacter sp. | reverse complement strand
CATATTATGGCGTTCAGCATTGGAAACTTCTGTCACTCGTAACAGTGGGATTATATCGTTACCCAGCTTATGACGAACTGACTGAATCGACTATGCAAGTATTGGCGCGATTCAATGCACTGGAACAGGCATTAATCAGAGTATGTGAAACCGAACGGATAGACTTTGATGCGGTTAAACGGCAAGCCAGCTGTAATGTTTCTGATGATGCTTTCGCCTTGCCAGTCTGTAATCTTGAGATTGATGGACTAATCGACGAATACATCACGCAGTTTATGATTGGGCTTAAGTAAATAGCTTCACAACCAACGCCGGATAACACCGGCTTTTTTGTGCCTGAAATATCGGCAAGTGTTGCGGGTGTTTTTTAGTAATTGCAGAAAAAATGCAGAAAACATAGTTTTTTACTAAAAATATTTTTCAAAAAACATATAACGTATTGATTTTATGGAGCCAATGAGGGGAGTCGAACCCCTGACCTACTGATTACGAATCCGTTAAAACCAATACACTATAACCCGCCGCAACAAACAATAACAACAAAGTCAAATAGTTAGCCCGCTTAATTGCTTACCGTGTGTTACTGTTTATTACCCTTTTTTATTCTCAAGTGTCCCACCAGTGCCCCACGGGGCAAGCACAAAAAGGGATACGGAACACTATCTTAATCGTGAGGAAATCGGGTGCGACATCCATTATGCGACAAAAAAAATGAGCCGTTATTTCCTTCGTTCAAACAGCGGTGCTTTTTTATCGAAGTCATTAGCAAAATCCTTCCATGCCTAATGATAAAAAGTATCACCGGCAGTTAATGTCCGATCATAAATGAGGCTATAAACCTCATCACATTTCTTTACAAAAGTAGGTTTATCGTAACTTTCCGGCAAATCTTCATGCAATATACTTTTTATGGCCTCTTTTACCTGCCCCTGCTCCTGCCGATTTTTATACCAAAACGGCTTTCCCGCACTCAGCTGTTTTAATTTTTGCAACAAATCCCTGGCCGCATTTTTAACAGCGATACGCTCATCCGCCGTCAGCTTTTCCTTATACAATAAATCAAAGAACTCCAATTCTGCATCGGTTAAACCTTCGACAATATGCCGCTGCTCTTCCAGAGTTATCTCGTCTTTAAAGCTATTCAAATCTTCAAAGGATTGTTCGGTGGTTCGTCCACCCGAATTGTATTCGTTAATAATGCCCTGTAACCGCTCGACAAAGCTGTTCCGGGTATGGTTGACCGTTAGCAATTCCAGCAATTTTTGTTCGATAAATTCGCGTAAATGCGCGACTTCCATATTTTTTAACGGCGACTCTTTAAACCTGGTTTGCAACGCATCAAAATCCAGTGCGCTGACATCAATTTCCTGTTCCCGATTGATGCGGTAATTGATCCAGTGTTCTTTGACTTTGTCATCGGTCAAAATGCTTTCATCCAGCAAATCGGCAATGCGTTTTTTGGCCTGCTCAATATTGCCATGATCCACATTGGCATCCACACAGCCGCGCAAGTATTTAAAGATAGCCACCCATTGCCGGTCAGTTCCGTCGCCGGTCAAAATATCGGGTTTACACGCATCGTATAAGCTATCGATGGTATTTTGATAAACGTTGAATTGCTTACGATGCTCATCATTGGCTATCAGTTTGTCCGTATACTCATCAAATAAACCGATCTTGCTGAAATTGTCGGTTTCATAACGAATTTTGCCCAGATTAATCGCCAGCGATAAGCAATAATCAGCGCCTTGTTGAATGGCATCTTTCAGCAGCAGAAATAAAACCGATTTATCCTCGTAGGCCACTTCCTGATCTTCCGATTCATCATCTTCCTTGCGGCGACTGTAATCGGCCAGCGCTTTATTCAAATGCCTAAACACATTGAAATAATCCACAATAATACCGCAGGTTTTACCGGGAGCTGTACGATTGGCGCGGGTAATAGTTTGCATCAGGGTGTGATTTTTCATCGGTTTATCAATATACAAGGTGGAAACCGTCGGCGCATCAAATCCGGTTAGCCACATCGCACAAACAAAAACCAGTTTAAGCGGGTGTTCAGGGTCTTTAAAATTATCCTCAAGGGTTAAACCGTTTGCATCCCGCTTATTCATGCGCTTACGATGGCGATCAATATCCAAACCCTGTTGCTTAAACTTGTCGTCTTCGCCCGCTTCTTCACTGATAACAACCGCCATTTCAACGGCTTTCATATTATCCCTTATGCCTCTTAAATAGACTTTACGGCTACTGTCCTGGCATTGGCTGATTTGTTTATTCAGCGCTTGAATTTCCGCTTTCCACTGCAACTCAACCTTATTGAACATTTTTACAGCCGTGTATTTGTCCAGACAAATAACCATCGCCTTGCCTTGATAACCCCGCCTGGGAAAATGCAGCACAATATCCTTGGCGATAGTATTCAGCCGGTCATCCGCTGTTAACACACTAACCATAGACGCATATTTATTCTGCAAGCGTTCAATCTGATGATCGGTTAACTGTTCATCTTCAAAAATCTCGCAAAGCTCATCTTCCAGATCGTCATTTTGCACACAGACTTCAGGTAGCCGCCGATCATAAAACAATTTAACCGTAGCCTCATCCTCAATGGACTGCGCAAAATCATATCGCGAGACATAACCGCCAAACCATGCCTCGGTTAGCTCATCCCGCCCCAATAAAGGCGTACCGGTAAAAGCCATATATTGCGCATTCGGTAAAGCCCGGCGCATGTTTTCCGCCAAACTGCGGTATTGGGTGCGGTGCGCTTCATCGACAATCACGATGATGTCATGCCGATCCGATAATACCGGATAAGGTTTCCCAGCCGGATAACTGAATTTTTGAATCAAGGTAAAAACATAGCGCTTATTGGAACCTAAAAATTCTCGCAATTGCTTACCGTTTTTAGGGCGGCTGGCTTGGCTTTCCGTGGTAGCTCCGGTGTTCAGAAAATTGCGGTAAATTTGCCGATCCAGGTCGTCGCGGTCGGTGACAATTAAAAACGTGTAATTGCCTTTCAACTTATGAAAAATCTTGCGGCATAACAGCACCATTGAATAACTTTTGCCACTGCCCTGCGTATGCCAGAACACGCCCAGCTTGCCGTCGCGCTGGGTTTCAACGGACGTGACGGCCTTGTTCACGCCAAAAAACTGGTGATTTTTGGCAACCACTTTGTAACCGTGGTCATGATAAAGAATAAAGTTCTCGATGTAGTCCAGCAGACGGTCTTTCTGAAACACGCTGCGCACGGCATAATCCAGGCTGATTTGTTTGGCGGCAATCTGCTTGCGGTTAATGCGTTGTTCCTCGTCATCCACGCGTAACCAATGGCTAAAATGTTCCCAGGCGCTATCAAAACCGCTGATGCGCGTTTCCCGTGCATTGGACAATAAGGTAATCGCGTTGTAATCGAATAACTGCGGAATATCGTGTTTATAATCGGTCAGATTGTCATCAAAAGCGCATTTAACCGAAACATTGGAGTTTTTCAGTTCGATCATCACCAGCGGCAAGCCGTTAACATAAACCAACAAGTCCGGCCTGCGCCAGCGTTTACCCTGTATCCATAATTGCGCAACCAGCAAAAAATCATTGTCTTCGGGTCGGTCAAAAGCCAGCACCCGCACCTGTTTTGGCTCTTTTCGTCCGGCGCTATTGGTGATCTCAATCTGGACACCGTCCCGAATCAGTTGATAAACCTGTTTATTGGCGTCAAAAGCAGAAAGTTGAACGCGTGACTCAGTGAGTTCCTCAACCGCCGCTTTTATTGCCGATTCTGGCAAGTCATGATTAATTCGCCGCAATGCCGTTTGTAAACGATCCAGCAAAACGACTTGTTTCTTATCGCCACGCCCGGAGCCGTCGTTTAAATCCTCGGCGGTGGCGGTGTAACAATTCAGGTACTCAAAGCTAAGGGTTTCATTCCGAAACACTTTGATGATGTCGCGTTCAATATCGTCTTCG
>PMJA01000023.1 GCA_003158415.1 Methylobacter sp. | reverse complement strand
GAAACCGATTCCGGCCTGGATATTGATGCGTTAAAAGTGGTGGCGGAAGGCGTTAATTCCTTGCGTGCGGTCGACCGTTCCTTTGTCATGGTGACACATTACCAACGCTTGCTAGATTACATCAAACCGGATTTTGTCCATGTATTGGCGCACGGCCAAATTGTTAAATCCGGCGGTGCGGAACTGGCTCTGGAGCTGGAAGAAAAAGGCTACAGCTGGCTTGAAGACAGCAAGGCGGCGGCTTAATGACGACGGCAACAGCAAGCCGCTATGCGGCAGAATATCCAACGATAGCGCCTACCTTGCCGGGGCAATCTTTGCCCTGGTTGACGGCGTTAAGACAGGAAGCCTTGGCGAAATTCTCGGCGCAGGGTTTTCCATCGCCGCGCGAGGAAGAGTGGCGTTATACCAATGTTTCGGTCATCGAGAAAAAACTGTTTTCGCCTGCGGGAAGCGTTACGGCAGGCGATATTGATTGTGAATGGTTGAAGTCATATCAATTACCCGATACTTGGTCGGTAGTACTGGTCGACGGCCATTTTTCGGCAGAACTTTCAGTTTTGGACGGCCTGCCGGAAACGGTTTTGGTCATGAGCATGGCGGAAGCCTTAGCAAAACAGCCGGATACGCTGGAAAGCTACATTAACCAAGCGGTTAATAACGATGAGCACAGTTTCATTGCCTTTAACACGGCCTGGTTTACCGACGGCTTGTTCGTCCATGTACCTGCTAAACTGGTTTTGGAAAAACCGATACAAGTCTTGCATCTGGCGACTCAAGCCGATGTCTTGACCGCCACGCGCACGGTTATTGTCGCAGGCGACATGGCTGACATTAAAGTCATAGAAACTTTTGCCGGTTTGGATGTCGCCTATTTGTCGGCAGCGGTGACCGAGGTAAGTGTGGGCGCGAATGCCGATGTCACCTTGTATAAAATGCAATGCGAGTCTGAAAAAGCCTATCATTTCGGCGGTATTTATGTGAAACAAGCCAAAGATGCACGGTTTACGCATCACAACTTCGCTTTCGGCGGCTTGCTGGCGCGTTGCGACATTCTCAGCGACCTGGATCAGGCTTCCGAGTGTGAATTGAACGGCTTGTATCTAGGCGTCAAACGTCAGCATATCGACAATCATACCCGCATCAATCACCTAAAGCCCCACGGCATAAGCCGCGAACTTTACAAAGGCGTGCTGGATGACCGGGCCAGAGGCGTGTTTCAGGGCCGGGTGATAGTCGCCGAAGACGCTCAAAAAACCGATTCGCAAATGAATAACCGCAATCTGCTGTTATCCAACGATGCCGAAGCCGATACCAAACCGCAGTTGGAAATTTATGCCGATGACGTGAAGTGCGGACATGGCGTTACCGTCGGGCAACTGGATGAAAAATCTATTTTTTACCTGCAATCGCGTTGTATAGATGAAGAAACCGCGCGTAACATGCTGACCTTTGCTTTCGCCAACGAAATGGTCGATAAGATCAAGATTAAAAGCTTGCATGACAAGGTGCTGGAGCAAGTATTAGTACGCTTCCCTCAGGAAGGCGTGGAAAAAAGCTGGTTATAAAATATCCGCTATGTGGAGGCTGATTTCATTCAGTTGTGACAACGTGATGGTATCGCCTGCACGTAGCGTGGCTTTTTCGGCATAGACCTCGCCATTGGGTTTACGATACACTTCCAGGCAGGCGTCATTGAGGTTAAGCAGCCAGTATTCGGGAATGCCGTGCAAGGCATATAAACGCAGCTTCTGGTTTTGGTCGAAACTCAGCGAACTGTCGGCGACTTCAACCAGCAACAAGACATCATCAGCGTTGGGATGACGGGATGAATAGAAATCAGCATGGGGCTTTAACAGCATGAAATCCGGCTCAGGCTCGGAAAGGTCGCCGAGTTGGAGGGGATTTTGTACATTAAGCAATGCTTTATTGGCAATCAGTGGTGCAAAAAAGTTAAGTAAGCGAATCACATGACCCGCGTGATTAAAGCCTATAGGTGCCATTTCTAAAATTTCTCCATTGATAAGTTCAAGTCGGCTTTCCGGCGGAAAAATAGCAGCCTCGCCCAATCTGCGCCATTCATTGAGGTTGGTCAGGTGTTTGGTAGGATTAACAGTAGCCATAAGTGTGCAAGCCCAATTAGAATTCAAGATAAATATAATATGTCGTTAATGAATAAGCAACCGATCAAAACCTAAACAGACAAAACGATGACAAACTTCCCTGTAGAAAAAATTCGCGCCGATTTTCCCATCCTGGCTGAAAAAATACGCAACAAACCGTTGGTTTATCTGGACAACGCCGCCACGTGTCAAAAACCGCAGGCCGTTATCGACAGTATTGTGCATTTGTACAGCCATGATTACGCCAACGTGCATCGCGGCGTGCATACCTTGAGCGTGCGCTCTACCGATCTTTTCGAAGGCGCTCGCACCAAGGTAAAAGACTTTATCAATGCCGCCAGCGAAAAAGAAATTATTTTTGTCAAAGGCGCTACCGAAGCCATTAACTTGGTCGCGCAAACTTACGGCAAAGCCCAGATCAAAGCCGGTGATGAAATCATCATTACCGCCATGGAGCATCATTCCAATATTGTGCCCTGGCAAATGCTGTGCGAGCAAACCGGAGCCGTGCTGAAAGTCGCGCCGATGAATCTGCAAGGCGAACTGCTGTACGATGAATTCGAACAACTGTTAAACGATAAAACTAAGCTGGTTTCCGTCGTACACATGTCCAACGCCTTGGGCACGATTAATCCGGTCAAAAAGATGATCACGGCGGCGCACGCCAAAAATATTCCCGTGTTATTGGACGGCGCGCAGGCCATCCCGCATATCACGGTGGATGTGCAGGCTCTGGATTGTGATTTTTATGTTTTTTCAGGACATAAGCTTTATGGCCCTACCGGCATCGGCGTGCTATACGGCAAACAGGCGCTGCTGGAAGCGATGCCGCCGTACCAGGGCGGCGG
>PMJA01000143.1:556-10452 GCA_003158415.1 Methylobacter sp. | reverse complement strand
ACAGCTTGCAGCGCAATCCCGGCAAGTTTTTTCGCAATCCGTCATTCCCAGAGCGGCACAGCTTTTGGCGCAGGCTTCACACACATCAGCACAAAGGCCGCAGTATTGCGCGACAAATTCCGAGCCGGACAATTGCAAGTCAGCCGAAGTCTGGCAAATCTGCGCGCAGTTGATCATCAGCCGGAAGTGGCTCGGTTCAACATGTTTACCGCCGGTTTCAAGACAATGATTCATAGCGGTCTGCAAGCAAGTCTGATAGCACTTCGTGCAGGCATCAATGCAGGATTGCATAGTATTAGTGTTCATTATTTTTCTCCTGGTTAATATTAACAACAGTGGTTAGGCTTATAGCTACTGCCTTTATTTGACTTTAAGTCAAAGTAATTATGCGACATTTGACGGCTGGGGTCTGTGCGTTATCGCACACTAATGTAACCTGAGTTCGGGAGGCGAAAAATGAAAGGGCGGTGGATTGGCGTCTCCAGTTGAGGGGTAAAGAGCGATTATTGAAGACACAAGCTGCCAGATGAACGCGTTACTCCCGAATAGGTGATGTCCATGGTGATCTTTTTTGCTTCATTGATTTCTTCTTAAAATTCCAGCACCTGAAATAAGTGGGAAAGTTATTTTTGCAGGGACTTCTCTAGCCCAAGAATGGCCGTTCATGTAGGACGAACTCAGTTATCGCCTTGACCTTCGGCGGCTCACTGCCACCTGTTGGAATTGTCGTTCGGACACTTGACTAGGCACGTCCGATTGACGGAAGAACTTCATCATCAAGGCTAGAGGCAAGGCTGTGTATAAGGTGTTGGCCAAGGTCATGAGGTTCAGCGCGATTTTCAAAGGAGTAGTCTCAGAAGCGCGTGGATCCTCAACTGCGCCACGGGGTTTGTCGGTTTGGCACTTAGTGAGTTCTCCAAGGATGAATCCGATGCCGCCCGCCAGCAGCAAAGTTGCCGGAGCGGTCATCTGTTGTTGGATCTTCCGGGCCAGCGTGTCGGTGCGAACGCCGACCCTTTGTTGACGGTTCAATAGCTCTCGCTCCGCAGCCCTGATTTGAGTCCTCAGAGACTTGGATTTGGTTCGCTTTAGAAGGTAGGTATTGATCATGTCTTCTCCGTATCCCGTCGCCCAGAGGGCATGGGTTGAAGGTTACGAAGGGTCGCGGGAAATTGTAGGTAACGACTCTTACGGCGTATCACGCCAAAGAGTATAAGCGAGAGCAGCAAATTGAATGCGACGGCAAGCAGTATGGCGCTACTCGCCACCATGCCATGCGCGACCAATTTCAGCACGGCGGCGGTCAAGAGTCCCAGCCACGCACTGATCAACAAGACGGCAACCATGATTCCGGCCACGATCATGTCCACCAAGCTCTTGCCCGCCCGCTGCGTCTCCAGCGCGGCAAGCCGGAAGTGATCGTGGATTAGCCCGCACAGCTCATGCCATAGCGACTGAGCATCTTCCAGCATACCGGAACCGCTCCCCGGATCACCGCACGTTGCAGTTTGCCCAGGAGATTCATCCTCTAAGGTGTTGGGGTTCATGAGGTTTGACGGTCTAACGGCCACTCAACACGCGGCTCAGCAGAAAGCCGGCCGCCACTGCGATACCCAGCGATGCTATGGGATTGTCGCGAACATAAACGCGACAATCCTCCACTATTTGCTGCTCGGCATTTTTGAGTTGCTCGCCTTTTTTGTCTAGCGCTTCTGTGGCCTTATTGGTCGCACGGGTGGCCTTATCGATAGCCTCATGTGCGGAATTAGCCGCTTTATCTATTTTATCCATACTGGTTTCCTCTCTATTGAGCCGCAAGTCAGTTGCGGCGTTCGTTCGGGTTCATGTTTGACGATCGGTCTAACGTCGGCTCAACAGGCGGCTCAGCAGAAACCCTGCCGCTACCGCAATACCCACCGTCGTTATGGGGTTGTCGCTGATATAACCGCAACAATTCTTCATCAATTTCCGCTCAGTTTTTTTCAGTTGCTCGCCTTTTTCGCCAAGCGCTTCCGCAGCCTGACTGGTCGCATCGGCGATCTTGTCGTAAGCTTCATGTGCGGAATGGGATACTTTGTCGGTAATGTCCATGGTCGTTTCCTCGTAAATTTAAGTTATTTGAGTTGCATGTCATTCTTGACGGACTTCATGCCGCCGCGTGCCATAGCAACCGCTTTATTAATCGGGGCGGGAACTCACGAAGCCGCTTAATTAATGTGCCCTTGAAGGTTTCGATGTTGATCTCGGCGGAACTCAAGGCAGGTTCTTCCAATGGGGTAACCCACTTAGACCAAGAGTCAAGCTTTGAGACGAGACCGGGATCACGTCAAAACCTTAAGAATCACTTTAGGCGAAAAATTAACTGCTGTCAGTACGGCAGCGCACATAGCGGGTTTGAAGCGACAGTATGAAAAGGTAGTCAACCGGTAAAAAATAAGACAATTTGATAATTTAAAGACTGATATTTCCTTTTCAGTACGATGCCGCTGAGCATATTGACCAGACGAACCGGCTTCTGTCGCGGTTTTGCCACTTTGTTCATCGAAGCCTGTCATTGCCTAGGCTTAGCAGCGCGTTTTGTCAGTGGCTATCTGTACTCACCAACGCTCCCGCAGGGACTAGGCGCAACCCATGCTATTTATATGTGCTCACCCTGGGCAGGTTTCGATTCCTGAGTTTTATTTGGTTCTATAGGCGAAGCGGGTGTTGGGGCACTTTTACTCGTAGTAGTGGTAGATTCCTTTTCTTTGTTGCAGCCAGCCAATAACGCCAAGGTTACTAGACCAATCGCCAGAATTTCTTTAGTTTTCATAGTAGCTCCTGATTATTATTTAGCCATGTCCATAGCGTGGAATGATGATTCCCATCGCTTAATTAAAAATTACACGCAAAACTAATGTCGTTCGGTGTGCGATAACGAACATTGATTAAGGGTTTCCCTTATGCTCGTCACTTAACACGAGCAAGAACTACGGATTCCCGATGCGAATAGATGGGATTCCCGACAAAACCCCGAATACATTCAGTAGCCAAAGCACCACCAGGATAATCACCACGATATTTAATATCTGCTTGATGCGCCTCTCCATCGGTATGTAACTGTTGACCAACCACAACAGTAGGCCAACGACGACAAGGGTTACCAGCATCGAAACCAATGGAGCCGGGAGCACGCCCATAACGCCGACCGTGTTAAGTACCCATAGAATCACCATGATAACCACCACAGTGTTAAGTATCTGCTTGATGCGGGCTTCCATCGGTATATAGTTGTTGACCAGCCACAGCAGCAGGCCGACGACGACGAGAGCGACCATTAATGAAATTATATTCATTGCATTCTCCTAAAAATAAAAATTAAGTCATAATGATTATTCGACATTTGACGGCTAATGTCTGTGCGTTATCGCACACTAACGTAACCTGAGTTCAGGAGACGAAAAATGGCAACCTTTTTAAACTATGAACGATTATATACAGACCTTATTTCGCCATAGCAGGGGTCACCCGCCATATACTGTTGCCAACGTCATCGGCGATAAGCAGTGCGCCTGTCCGGTCGACCACCACGCCAACCGGACGGCCCTGCGCATCACCTTGCGCACTGACAAAGCCGGTGAGTATATCCTCAGGTGTTCCGGCAGGATGTCCGTCGATAAACGGCACAAAAATCACTTTGTAACCACTCCGGGGTTGACGATTCCATGAGCCGTGCTGACCAATGAATGCCCCGCCCGTAAAGCGCTTCGGCAATAAATTGCCTGCATAGAAGACCAGCCCGAACGAAGCTGTATGAGCGCCAAGCGCATAATCTGGCGCAATGGCTTTCGCCACCCAATCAGGCCGTGGCGGCTTCACTCTCGTATCGGCATGCTGGCCGTAATAGCTGTAAGGCCATCCGTAGAAGGCGCCGTCTTTTACCGAGGTCATATAGTCGGGCACCAAGTCACTGCCGATTTCATCGCGTTCGTTGACAGTAGTCCAGAGTGCAGCGCTCTGCGGTTGCCAGGCAAGGCCATTGGGGTTGCGTAGGCCCGAGGCAAAGATGCGCGAACGACCTGTTGCTGGATCAACTTCCCAGATAGCGGCGCGGTTGACCTCGTTTTCCATACCGTTTTCGCCGGCATTGCTATTCGAGCCGACCGTGACATACAGACGCGAACCATCGCGGCTGGCGATCACATTTTTGGTCCAGTGATGGTTGATCGGGCCTGCGGGTAAATCAAGCACTTTAATACCGGACTCAATGAGCTGTGTTTCGCCGGTGCGATAAGGAAAACGCACAAGACTATCGGTATTGGCAACATAAAGGTCGTTGCCAACGAGCGTCATGCCAAAGGGAGAGCTTAGCCCCTGCAGGAAGACCGTTCGCGTTTCCGCGATGCCGTCGCCATTTGCGTCGCGCAATAGGGTGATGCGATTAGCGCTTGGTGCGCCCGCCCCCGCGCGTTTCATAACCCGCTTCATCAGCCAGCCCTTAAGGCCTTTGTTATCTTCGGGCTGGGGTGGGGCATTGGTTTCGGCAACCAGTACATCGCCGTTGGGTAGCACATAGAGCCAACGCGGGTGGTCGAGGCCGGTCGCAAAGGCATTCACCGCAAGGCCAGCGGCAGCCCTTGGCGTTATGCCTACAGGCCAGCCTTCGGCCGGGGCTATATTGACAGTAGGTAATAGCGTGGGGTTCGGCGGCGGTAGCGTCGGACGGGGGCCGATGCCCGCCTGCTCCGGCAATGTCGCCACGTCACCACAGGCGTCAAGATTCAGTATTAACAGGCAGACGAGCAGGCGAACAATGAAAGGGCAGGGCATTGGCGTCTCCAGTTGAGGGGTAAAGAGCGATTATTGAAGATACAAATTGCCACATGAACGCGTTACTTCCAAGTGGACTTTTCTTTTCTATGGGTAAGGTTCTTAAAGGGATGAAAGCACCTTAGGAACGAGCACGAAATAACTNNAAGTTATTTCATGCCCGTTCCTTAGCGGATTTATTCACTAACATGCCTCCAGGATTACCGATTACTGGCCTTTTTCCCGCTCTTTTTCCATCACAAGATTTTCATATTCATGATCTTCCAGTCGGCCGTCTTTTCCAGCATCAACTTTATCGAAATGCTTGAGCAAATACGGATAGTCTTTTAGCTCATCTTTAGTTACATAGTGATCGCCATTTTTATCGACTTGATGAAATGACGGCGATTGTTTTATGGCTTGACCACTTTCTATAGCAGGGTTCGTAACTTGCGAATCGGATCCGGTTCCTTCGCCATATGCTGATTGGATCATGCCAACCAAGCCAACACCAAGAACAATGGGCAACCACAATTTTTTCGTAGAAGAATTATAGATTTTCATACTGACCTCTTTTGGTTTTTTGATTAAACAAATAGCCGCTCCGGTGACGATTTCAACAGTTTTAGGAGGTCGGCATTATTTATCGCTTTGGCTTACTACATCCAAGCATACTGACAAAAGGCATCAATGATGTAAGTTGTTAAAAAGTCTACTGGAAGGTGTTCTTGGAATCTGTGCGTTGTCGCACATTGGAGATGAGTCGTTCGGAAAACAGACAGATCTAGGCACTACAGACCAGGATCGGACGCTGTATGTCTCGCTGTTTCGCTGTGGAATCGGGATTATAATATTACGATATTATGTTCGCGCAAGGCTTTTTCTAGCCGAATGTTCAAGTCGTGTGTAGCGGGTAGCCGGTTTGACAATTCACCGACATAAAAGCGAATAAAGAAATTCAATGAATTCTCTTCAAAACTCTCCAGCAACACACTTGGCGCAGGTTCCGTGAGTACCAGCGGAGTTGATCGTACTGCGTCAATCATAACTTTAAGCGCCAGATCAACATCGGAACTATAGGCAATACCCACATGAATCACGACACGGCTTATTGAGTCAGTTAATGTCCAGTTTACCAACTGACTGGTAATAAAGATTTTATTCGGCACAATCAGGTCTTTTGAATCCTCGTCGATAAGTGTAGTCGCGCGCATTTGAATACGGCTGACTTTACCGCTGACATTGCCAATGGTAACGGTGTCACCGACCCGGATCGGGCGTTCAAAGAGCAGGATGATACCTGACACCAAATTGGCAAAAATTTCCTGTAAACCAAAACCCAGACCGACACTGAGCGCCGCAACCAGCCATTGCACCTGCGACCAACTGCCGCCCAGTTCATTGGCTATGCTAATAAAACCGATAGCAACCAACATATATTTTGCCAATTGATTAACTGCATAGCGACCTCCCGCTGCTATAGCCAAACGACTAAAAACCAATAATTCCATGACGCCGGAAAAATTGCGCACCGAAACCACCGCTATAAAAAAATAGAGTCCGGCCAGCATCAGATTGGTCAAGGTTACCGGTTGATAGCTTTGCTGATTATCACTAATAACCAGATGCTGCCAAAGCACAATACGTTCCAGAAAGGAAAAGGCAGGCAGGATAGTTTTCAAGATCATCCAGAAACCGATCACCAGCGTAAAACCGATAAAGACATTGAGCAATCTTATGGTTTGCTCGTTTATTTTAGGAATGTCGATGATTTGTTCATCAACAGGTAAAAGAGCCTTATCTACCCCTGCGGCAGATTTTTTTTCAGTAAGCGCAACGGCTTTGCGTTTTTGCTCGGCATTTTTTATAGCCAGCTGCCGGTTGACCAGCGTTAACCAACGGATCACCATTGCATGAAGTATGGTCACCAGAAAAATTAACCGCAGTAAAACAATTAATTGCGCCTGTAGTTCCAGTGCGCTCAAATAATAGCCCGCAACAGCAAAACCAATAATGACTACGGGTATGCAAATAACGGCCGTATACCAGATATAGCGCAATTTGGTTATCCATCCGTCAGGATTGGCTTTGATATAGCCATACAATAAACCGCTGGTAGGATTGAGTAACCGCCCCCCAAAAACAGTCATGGCTATCATGCTAATAATCAATGCCAAGCGCCCCAGGTTATCGCTGTACAAAGACACTTTTGATGCCGCTGTACTGTTGATAATAAATACCGCTAGCACGGCAACAAAACGTAGCCAGGCAATTTGCTTGCGTAACAAACTTGTGTTATTTTTTTGCCATTGAAAATGTTTACGCGTAATACCCCCATCAGCAAATAGACGGTAAAGAAATTGCAGGAAAAGCAGCGGCATTGACGCGCTTTGCAAACCTTTGCCGATAGCTCTGGTAAAATCGACAACATGGAGGTTACTACTCAATAACCACCCAAAATAATAGATAAACAGTGGTATCGGTAATGCCAGCATTAACGTATACGCTAAAGCCTGTAAGGTATAATTGAAATTATCGGTATAAGTTTTTTCTACGTTGACAGATATAGCTGTTAGCTGTTGTTTTGCCCAGTTTTNNCACTCTAAGCGTGTCTTTAATAAATGCCATCCAGTTAAGCGGCGACAACAGCCATTGTGTCGAATGAAACAAACCCGCTATATAACTAGCATCGACAGGATCAGTGCTTTTTACCCATAACAAATTTTCATCCAGATAGGTTGCAAACTTAGTGGTCTGGCTGACCATTTGTTGTCTGGAAAAATCAAAATCACCCAGTATGCGCAGATAAGTGGTGTTAGTAATGACCAATTTGTTTAACAGTTCTTTCTGGCTGTTGAGTAACACACGCAATTCTGCCTGTATCGTCATGCGCTGGTCTGCGGGCAGCTTAGGGTCAACCTGCTGCTCCATTATTTCCTGAAGACCTGCATCAATGTCGTTAAGCTGTTTCAGCTTGTCTTCAATTTTAAATTGCTCAAGACTGGCTAACTCCGTTTCATTCTTAATAGTTTCTGACTGGATATTTAGTTGATCCTGAGTAGCCAGGTTACGTCGCTGTTCACGTAAAATATTACCCAGCGCTGGACTCAAACCAGCCAGGCTGATTTTCTTTTCCGCGCTTTTAAAGTTATTATCAATTTCACTGGCTTGTGCATCTACTTTGGTTTTTTGCTCGGTGTAATTTTCAATCTTGGCGGTAATTGCCTGTAAGTCTCGACTGTATTGAATATTCTCCCGAGTCCTGGCTTGAATGAGGGGATGCTTTCCAGACAGTTCTTTTTCNNGCTTGATTGAGTGCTTCCTGCGTGTCTTTGGCGTCCTGCTGCTGCCGTTCAGTCAACAGGTTATCTATAGCAGTAATGACAGGGATGAGCGCATTTTTTTGAATGCCCAGCAATTGAAACTCGGCTTTAAGTAATTCGACTCTGGCCGGATTACTGATGGCTTCGACATTCAGCATTTTTAATTCTGCCGTGCGCGAATCAAGCAGTGTTTTCAAATAGACTTGATTGGCTTCAACTTCCAGTTTTGAGACGGCGTTTTCAGCAGGACCTTCCAGTTTTTTCTGTGTCGCGTCAAAATCCTGTTTTGCCGTTACCGTTTCCTCGCGAATAAGTTGTGGACGGGCCTGTTGCAAAGCCAGTTCATTTTCCAGTTTTTTTAGCTGTTCGTCTAAATTGCTTATTTTTTCTTTCTCACTAATCAACCGCTGATTCAATTCTTCAGTGTGTATCCGGGTAAAATCCTCAGATTTTTGTTTGGATACCTTTATCAGGGTTTGCTCAATTTCTTTTTGCAGCTTTTGGGTTTCCTTTGGCGTCTGTTTTACCGCTTGAGTAAAGTCAATGATTCGCGCTTTAAAGCCCTCGTTGTTGCTTAGATTATCTTGCGCGGCTTGATAAATAGACAGCACTTTGGATTTTTGAGCCTCATCAAGCCCTTGTCGGGTATTGATGGCCTTAATTTTGGCCTGTAGCGTGTCTTTGGTAATCTCAAGCGTTGTGCTTTTTCGTCCAGTGTCTGGCACAGCCGGTTTCGCCCACGTTTCAGCTGAGCCAAAAAAGATAAGAAGCAATAACAACAGCAGATAATGACTATTGGAATTTATTACGGGAAGATTAATAATTTTCATGATTTTCGTGCGGCGAGGCTTATTCATCGCCAGAAAGTTACCAGAACCAAAAAATCCCAGATGCGGAATAATGATATAGCTAGCGACGAGCTTAAGATGATGTTCATGACGAGACTCTTTCGGTAATGAATCAATAAAGCAAATGTAAGCGGCGGTTAGCCTGACTTTAAAATGTAGCAGATTAGATGGGGGTTCGTATGTACGTTGACGCACAGAAAAGAATTTGATAATTACCTACTATTGAGCTGCGAGTCATCCATAAGCTCATACAAATTAGTTAAATTTTGGGGCCGGAAAAATGACACAAAAACAATAGCCTAAGGAAATAAGAAAATGAAGTTATCAGACCAACTTGAAATATTTATAAGTCGTTTCTCAAAATGGGCGGGTAGCGCAAGTGGGTTTATCGCCGCACTGCTCTCTATTTTTGTCTGGCTTGTTGCAGGATTAGTCTATGAATTTTCTTATGGATGGGAGCGTGGTTTATCGATCTATATTGGCGTCATTACGTTTCTAATGGTCTTTCTAATACAGCGTGGTCAGAATAAGGAGCTTTCCATCTTGCAGGTAAAGCTCAACGAACTGATAGCCGTTACGAAGCATGCCGATAACCGANNGGGCGTTAAAGTTGATCATTCCACGCTCAATCGCTGGGTTATCAACTACTCATCTTCCTTGGCTTTGGCGGCTAAAAAATGTAAACGTACTGTTGCGACTTCGTGGCGGATGGATTTTTTACAAATAACTGAATGCTATTTCACTGAGTAAATGTCCCTCAATTAGTCTGGTGCAATAACCCAGAAGGCTATTGCACCAGATTTCATCTTACGAACGGGGATTTACGTTGTTTTTATCCCCACATAATCGCCGGTAGCAACGTTGCGACGACGGTTTGCGTAACCGATGGCAACAAGGCCGATTCCCAGCAGGCTTAAGATGGAAGATTCCGGTACGG
>PMJA01000143.1:0-540 GCA_003158415.1 Methylobacter sp. | reverse complement strand
AGGAATCTTAACGTCACTGCATCGGATAAATTACCCGCAGTTCCATTTAAAGGGTTACGAACAGGGCCGGAGAAAATTTCTGATCCCGTAAACGTAAAAGCGCCTATTGTGAAAATGACTGAACCATTCATAGCGGTCATGGTACTGATATTCAACGTCTGCAAAACCGCAGTGGTTCCATTAACGATCGACGAATAATCGCCTGTGCCCGTATTGGAAACTCCCGTACCTATCCCCTGAAGCACGTTGAGTTGGCTGGTAATAAAAGTAGTTGCCGCAGGGTCGACCACTAAGCCGCCAGAGGCTGAAATAGAGCCGTTTATGTAGGTTGCATTAGCAGCGCCTGCAAATAATCCTAACATCAGCAATGTCAGGAGGTTGAACGAATGGGTTATTTTTGACATGATAGCTCCTCGGTATAAAAAAGTTGAACTGCTAAAATCATCGAATGTGTCTTTAGCCTAAATTCAACTTAAGGAGCACAATACAGAAATACGCGTTTTTTGACTGTGCGGTAACACACATAGGCCGTTATTCCGT
>PMJA01000267.1 GCA_003158415.1 Methylobacter sp. | reverse complement strand
CCGCCGATTTCACCGACCATGACGATGCCCTTGGTTTGGTCATCGGCCTGAAAACGGCTGAGCACATCGACGAAGTTCATACCATGTATCGGATCGCCGCCTATGCCTACGCAAGTGCTTTGTCCCAGGCCTTGCGCTGTGGTTTGATGTACGGATTCGTAGGTTAATGTGCCTGACCGTGAAACGATGCCGATAGAGCCGGGCTGGTGGATTTTACCCGGCATAATGCCGATTTTACACTCACCCGGCGTGATGACGCCGGGGCAGTTGGGGCCGATCAATAACACGCCGGTACCTGCCATCGCCGCTTTAACGCGTAGCATTTGTAAAGTCGGTATGCCTTCGGTAATGCAGACGATCAGCTGGATGCCTGCATCAACGGCTTCCAGTATGGCGTCAGCCGCAAAAAAAGGCGGCACATAAATCACGCTGGCGGTCGCGCCGGTGGTGTTGACGGCGTCCTGAACGGTATTAAATACCGGCAGTCCTAAATGCAGCTCGCCGCCGCGTTCAGGCGTGACTCCGCCGACCAATAGCGTGCCGTAATCCAGTGCTTGTTGGGAATGAAACGTACCTTGTTTGCCGGTGAAGCCCTGGCATATCACTTTGGTGTCTTTATTAATTAAAATGCTCATAGTGCCTCCGCCAATGCGACGACTTGTTCCGCCGCATGCGCCAAATCATCCGCTGCGTAAATATTGAGTCCGGTGTTGCTTAATAAAGCCCGGCCTTGTTCGACATTGGTGCCTTCCAGGCGCACGACCACCGGCACAGTAACGTGTACTTGTTCTATCGCGGCCAAAATACCTGAAGCGATCACATCGCACTGTACGATGCCGCCAAAAATATTCACCAGCACCGCTTTCACGCTCTTGTCGGACAGGATCAATTTGAATGCTTCGCAGACTTTTTCGATATTGGTGCCGCCGCCGACATCAAGAAAGTTGGCGGGCAGGCCGCCTTTTAACTTAACCAGATCCATCGTCGCCATGGCAAGGCCTGCGCCATTGACCATGCAGCCGATATTGCCTTCCAGGGTGATGTAATTCAAGCCGAACTGTTGCGCTTCGTTTTCCTTGTCGTCTTCCTGGGCCGGGTCTTTCATCGCTAAAATATCGGGATGTATCACCACGGCGTTATCGTCGAAATTGATTTTAGCGTCCAGCGCCATCAACTCGCCGCTGTGCGTTTCGATTAATGGATTGATTTCAATTTGACTGGCGTCTTTGGCCAAAAACAAGTCATACATACCCTGCATGATTTTTCCCAGTGCCTTGACTTGCGACCCTTTAAGGCCCAGCGTATAAGCCACTTTCCGGCATTGATAGCCTTGTAAACCCGCCGCAGGATGCACCTGTACGGAAATAATTTGATCGGGCGCTTCATGCGCAACCGTTTCTATATCCATGCCGCCCGCTGCGGAGGCGATGAAAATAATACGCTCGCTGGCTCTGTCCACCAGTACGCTCAGATAAAGCTCGCGTTTAATCGGGTATATTTTTTCTATCAACAGCGAGTGGATAGGCAAGCCCGCGCTATCGGTTTGAATGGTAACCAGCCGTTTGCCCAACATGTCTTTGCTGAATTCGACCACTTCAGCGGGTGTTTTAGCCAGCTTGACGCCGCCGACCTTGCCCCGTCCGCCTGCATGCACCTGAGCCTTGACTACCCAGCCTTCGCCGCCCAAATCTTGGGCAACCAATCCGGCGCTATCCGGGGTGGTCGCCTGTTTGCCGTCAGGCACCGGTATTCCATATTGTTGAAACAACTGTTTGGCCTGATACTCATGAATATTCATTAATTGCTCCTGATTGACCGGTAGAATCCGGCGAGTTTTTGCATCGATGCGGTGATTGTTCCAATACACTCCCGGCAGCTAAGCCGGGAAATCGGATATTTTAACCAAGTTCCGGCAAAACGCTATCCTTAAAACCAGCTTTACAGGATGCTAAGCCTTGTATTTATCCAGGGCCTCAAGCTTAATCAAGGCATCCTTTATTACGGTTTCAATTTCGGCATCCAGTTCGTTATTTTTATAGACTTTTTCCAGCAAGCCTTCGGCGACCAAGGCGTCTTTTATCCAGCGTTTGGTAAAACGATAATTATTATAGGTCGTGGTAACCTCGCCTGTTTTCGGGTCTCGCAAGCCCTTCTTGCCTGCGGTATTCGCCGTTATCGCGGTTTTTTTAATGACAGCAGGTTTAATGGTTGCCGGTTTTGCGCTTTTGGCAACGGGCTGGGATGCGGGCTGCTCTGCAAGCAAATACGGCGCATCATATTTTTCTTTAGGCGCTACGGATTTAGGCGTTTCTTTTTGATCATTTACCGCCTCATAAACAACATAAGCGACGAAAATAATAGTTAATATAAACAAGATTTCAGGCATAACGGCTCTCCAACTCTGTATGATTTGTTGTAACTGTCTTTCGGGCGCGAATAATTCCACAATAATCGTCTCGCCTCTTCCAATGGTAGCATGGATTTCTTCAACGGTGGGCATTGGTAGCTGCATATTATTGAGGTTAAAGGTGAATTTTTAAGTTTGACCCTGCCGGGGACTTTTGAATAGCGCGCTGCATGCGAAGCTAGTGCTAAGGATTGAAATGCACTTCGCCGGTGATAACGATTATAATGAGCCATTCGTGTCGGCTTTAGTTGCGTTAGCCCGTCGATTCTAAACTGACAGCCTATTGAACTCATTAATGATCCCCTTGCTGCCCCTGAGTCTCTACATNNCACGCAGTTAAAGCCGACATGCCTGAAGCGGCTTATATAGCTGCATTGCTGAATGATTTAGCGCTGGATATACAACGGCATGCCATTACCCGCCCCATTAGCAGTATTTTTATCGGCGGTGGTACGCCCAGCCTG
>PMJA01000324.1 GCA_003158415.1 Methylobacter sp. | reverse complement strand
ACCTATACCGACAAACTGCCGCAACAGGTTGACGACCGCACTGGCCGCATACACACGTCTTATCATCAAGCGGTAGCCGCCACCGGCAGGCTGTCGTCATCCGATCCCAATCTGCAAAACATTCCCATCCGCAGCGAAGAAGGCCGTAAAATCCGGCAGGCATTTATCGTCCCGGCGGGTTATAAAATCGTAGCGGCGGATTATTCGCAAATCGAATTGCGCATCATGGCGCATTTGTCCGCCGATGTCGGTTTGCTCAAGGCTTTTAGCGAAGGTCAGGATGTACACAGGGCAACGGCGGCGGAAGTGTTTGGCGTAGCCCCGGATCAGGTCACCACCGATTTACGCCGCTCGGCAAAAGCGATTAATTTCGGGCTGATTTACGGCATGTCTTCGTTCGGATTGGCGCAACAACTGGGCTTATCGCGCAATCAGGCGCAGTCTTATATAGACCTGTATTTTGCCCGCTATCCCGGCGTTAAGCAGTATATGGACGGCATCAGAGAGCTGGCAAGGGAACAGGGTTATGTTGAAACCCTGTTCGGCCGCCGCTTATATTTACCGGAAATAAAATCGCGTAACGCGGCGCGCCGCCAGTACGCCGAACGCACCGCCATCAATGCGCCCATGCAGGGAACGGCGGCGGATATTATTAAACGCGCCATGATTAGCACCGATCAGTGGTTGTATCAGGAAAAACCGGACGCCAAAATGATTATGCAGGTACACGACGAATTGGTGTTTGAAGTGGCAGAAGACCAGCTGGATCATTGTACCGCGACGATTAGAACCCTCATGTGTTCAGCAGCTGATTTACAGGTGCCGCTGATTATTGATATAGGCGTCGGTAATAATTGGGACGAAGCTCATTAAAAAATCTCAATGTGGTTGAAACTTTTCATTTACACTTAAGTCGTAAGGAAGCAATGCCTGCTTGGTGTTGAGTCAGCCGTTTCCTCTTAAGTTTAGGCTGATTTTCCTATAACCCCAGCGTTTTTTAAGCGTTGGGGTTTTCTTTTATCTAAGGCCTCATTCCGATTCAGGCTGCTCAACTGGGTTAAACAAACTGTCCAACGCCTGATGCACTTCATCAATGCCGGTTTTTTTCAATGCTGAAAATAACTGTATCGTCAGCGGAAAGTTAATGTCGCTAAGCTCTTTTTGCACCTGCAGCAGCGTGTTTTTAGCCGCGCCGTAATTCAATTTGTCGGCTTTGGTCAGCAATATATGCAAGGGCAAGCCGGTATGCCGACACCAGTCAACCATCTGCCAGTCGAATTCGGTTAAGGGATGGCGCACGTCCATCACCAACACGATGGCACATAAGGATTTACGCCTCGTTAAATAGTTTTCCATTAATTCATGCCATTTTTTTTTCACCGCCACCGGCACTTTGGCATAACCATAACCCGGCAAATCGACAAACCGTTGCTGCTCATTGATTTCAAAAAAATTGAGCATCTGGGTTCTGCCCGGTGTTTTGCTGATTCTGGCTAAGCCGTTTTGCCGGGTGAGAGTATTAATGGCGCTGGATTTGCCGGCATTCGATCGCCCTGCGAACGCCACTTCCTTGCCTTGGTCTTCAGGCGTGTCCTTTAGATCGGGTGAACTGTTAATAAATTTTGCTTGGGTGTAAACTGGATTCATGGGTGTCTCGCTTAAGCTTACTAATTAGGGTAGAATCTGGCCACACTTAGCAGCCTGCATACCTACATTAAGGGCTACCATAAAATGACAACTTTATTCCAAAGGGGAATCCGATGAAAAAAAAATTGCTGGCATTTTCATTCGCCATGGCATTTACCGGTACTTCGAGTATTTTACATGCAGGGGACGCTATTGACGCAGGAAAAGAAAAAGCGGCGGCTTGCGCCAGTTGCCACGGAGACAGTGGCAACAGTTTGGTATCGACATTCCCCAAGCTTGCACAACAGCATTCTTCGTACTTGGTTAAGCAGTTGGAAGCCTTTAAAAACGGTACGCGCAAGAATCCGATGATGTCATCTATCGCTATGGGCTTATCTCATAATGATATGACTGATATCGCCGCTTACTATGCGGCACAAAAAATTTCGGCAAACGAGTTGCCGGTTTTAGATGACGACGATGAAAAACCTGCGGCAACAAAAGCCAGCGTCGATCCCTTACAGGCAATTATTGCCCAAGGCAGCGATTTGTACCGCAACGGCGACCTGAGCAGAGAAGTCTCTGCCTGTATCGCCTGCCACGGCCCTTTTGGCGAAGGCAGCAAACCGGCCGCATTTCCGGCGTTAAAATCACAACATGCCGATTATTTAATAAAAACACTGACCGATTTCAAAACGGACGTGCGCAGTAATAATCCGGAAAACATGATGCACATGATCGCCAAAAAAATGACGGCTGAGGAAATTAAAGCCGTTGCTTATCGTATATCGATGATGAAATAAGATCTAGCAAAAACATATCGCCACGCTCATTGAGAACTTAACTATGTTTAAAAAAATTACCCAAACCGGATTGTTAATCCTGTTATTTTCCTGCGCTTTTTTGGTAAAAGCCGAATCGCAGGGCTATGAGACGCTTTCGTCTCCCCAACCCACACAAAATCCGGCTAAAATTGAAGTCATTGAATTCTTCTGGTACGGCTGCCCGCATTGCTATGCCTTTGAGCCGGTACTTGAAAAATGGGTAAAAAACCTGCCCGCCAATGTCGAATTTATACGAATACCCGCCGCATTCAATGAGGTCTGGAGCAAACACGCCAAAGCTTATTACACGGCGGAAGCCTTAGGCGTAGTTGATAAAGTTCATGCCGATTTTTTTGACGCCATACAAAACAAAAAAGAAAAGCTCGATACCGAAGCCGAATTAGCCACGTTTTTTGTAGCGCACAGCGTTACTGAAAGCCAATTTCATGAAGCCTACAATTCCTTCGCGGTCGATGCCAAAATGCGCCAGGCGCCGCTTATGGCTAGCCGCTACGGCATAACCGGTGTACCTGCCATCATTATTAACGGCAAATACAGAACCAACGGCACTTTGGCCGGATCTCATGAAAAGATGATTGAGGTTATGGATAAGCTGATTAAGCAGGAAAGCGCTAAAAAATAATACTGTGAGGGATTAAGCAAGTCCCGCTTGCTCTCAATCTCTCTCGGATAAGCATTAGGCAACTCGTAACAGATAAAATACAAAGTAATCAGTTCCCCCTCTTTGTTGAGAGGGGTTAGGGGAGATTTTTAAATAGGCCCATTGATCTCTTTATTTTTGGTGCAGGGCTATTGTTTTTTACGCGTCACCACATCAAATCATCCGGGATTTGATAGCCTGCTTAAGGATCGTCTTTGTTATCAACGGCATCCGTGCCTTGCTCGTTATGGACGATGATATAGGCGGGATCGCGCAAGCCTATTTTTTGGGCGACTTCGGACGCAACCACTTCATAACTGCTCCCCAGTTTTACAATTGCCAGTCGCCCGCGAATAATCTGTTCGCGCATAGTTTCCGAGACATACAGCGTTTTCACTTTATTACCATCATTAAAATGATAGGCCAACCCATCGGCATCTTTGGGTTGCTTATTAAGCTCAATGAGTTGTTTGACTTGCGCAACCAGATGTTTTTGCTCTTCCTGCTGCTTTATTAACTGGTTAAGCTCGCGGTCTCTTTCGACTTTTTCCGTCTGGGCTTTTTTTACCAGCTCTTTTGCTTCATCAACGACGGTTATGTTATTTTTACGTTGCTGCTCGGTTTGTTTGCGCTTATCCGATTTGGCGCTTTTAGCCTGGGCGGAACTCACCAAGCCGGATTTTAACAATTGCTCCTGCAACGATAACTTTTGTTTACTCATCACCTGATTCTCTTACTTTATAATTTAAGGGCATAGTTTATTTTAAAATACATTTCCTGTGTATTAAATATCAGTCTCTGACCCAGACTAGCTGTATCAATTTGTCATACCCAAAGTTGTTCGGGAAGTGCTAAACTTAAAAACAGGGCAACAATTCACCATCATCATTAAAGGTGACATTATTGAGCTGGTTCCGGTTCGCTCCATAAAAGCGGCGAGAGGTCGTTTCAGAGGCTGTGATCCGAATAATTATAGAGATCATCAGGACAGGATCTAATGACTTGTCTTGTTGATACCTGCGGCTGGATTGAATGGCTCACCGATGGAGAATTAGCCGATTCTTTAGAGGATTAAACCGTGACCCATAAAATTAACATCTCCAGTCTGCCTGAGTTTGATGCTTCGCATTATCTGGATAGCGAAGTGGCGATTGCCGAGTATTTGACGGCTATCATTGATGACGGCGATTCTGCGCTATTGGCGGCAGCATTAGGTGACATTGCCCGCGCTCGCGGCATGTCGGAGATAGCCCGCTCAGCAGGGCTCACGCGCGAGGCGCTTTATAAGGCGCTACGACCCAATGCGACGGCTGTTTGGAGCGAAAGCTCATCTTCATAACGATATTCGGCAAGCCTTGTAGATGTTCGAAAACGGCCATGACTTTTTCGGGAGGAAAGCAAAATCTATCGGCACGAGTCAAAACCCAGAAAAATTCAAGCAAAACCGTTTTTGTGACAAATAGCTGGGGTTCATTCCTGAAAAGGCGCAAAGCAAGAGGCGATTGCAGTGCATCATCTTGAGCATAGTAGCGTACCAGGATATTGGTATCGACCGACTTCATAATGATTGCACCGCACCCTTGGCAATAGCGTCGTCCATTTCTTCCAAGGTGACTGTCGGCCCAGTATAAGCCAATATTTTTGGGCCTGCTTCAACCTGTGAGATTTTGTTTGTTTTAACAGGGCGCATGATAATCGCGTCACCTTGGCGTTCAAAAAAACAGCTCGGCACCCGGTTTTAAGCCCAGTGCATGAATCAGATTATCAGGAATGTGGACATCGCCGTGGATGGATAAGGTAGGCATGTGCTTATTCTCGTAGAGATTTATTGTATACGATATGTGTTATTAGTGCATCCTATGGCCCTATTTTGCAACTGTTTCTTTCACTCTATGCTCGACAATTAAAAAAGTAATGCCCTGTTGAATGAGTGTTTTAATTGTTTCAAGGAAATATTGGGTGCAAGCCCTGCACCGGCTTCATCTGGCACTCTTCGGCCAATTTCGGGAAAAGATTCCAGTTTTTTAGCGGCATCAAAAAGTCGTTCAATAACGCGCCGGGCGTAAAAGTTGGAGTCTTTGGCGATATAAGCCTGGATTGCTTCTAAATCCTCTAATGCCGGTTCTGTCCAGTTAATTTTCATTGCCCAAGAGCCGTCTTTTGGCATCTTCACTTGATAGAATACGGCCTTCATCAACAGCTTTCAGTCCTTTTTCAATTTTCTGTTTGACATAAAGCTTATACATGATGTCATCCCAGGTTGCCTGGCCGGATACATGATCAATAATCTGTTTTGCGGCTTGTTTAGCGGTTTGCATATTTTTACCCTTTAAAACTTTTAAAAATCCCCCCAACCCCCTTTTTTTAAAGGGGGAGCTGGATGTTACCAAAATTTCTGCTCTGTCGCGTTAACTGTATTATAGCTTGATGGTGTTTTAAACGTTAGGCACGATATAAGCCGATGCCTGCTCGACGGTGCCGATTTCCAGGCTGACTTCGCCAGGATTTTTTCCGTAGTTGACCGTTAAGGTCGAGGGTGCATCCAAGATGCCGACCGGGCTGGACAGTTTGGACAGGGCGAAACCGGAACTGTCCAGCCGGGGAGGGTAGCACATGCTTTTCGTGCCTACGTTGAACAAACGCGGTGATGCGTGTGGTGGGCAGAAAAGCGTTGCCCGACAGGGTTTTTTAAAAAAAGAATCAGCCCTTGCCGCGCGTGCGGGTGCGGGTAGGAGATTTGTCTTTTGCCGTTTCCATAGTCTCGAAACGTTTTTCGATAAATTGGATGATCAGGTCGGCGATGTCTTTTTCGCTGGCCGCTTCTATGCCTTGCAGGCCGGGAGAGGAATTGACTTCCATGATCACCGGGCCGTGATTGGAGCGCAGCATGTCGACGCCGCAAACATTTAGCCCCATTATTTTGGCGGCGCGCACGGCGGTGGAGCGTTCTTCCGGCGTCAGCCGTATCAAGGTAGCCGAGCCGCCGCGATGCAGATTGGAGCGGAATTCGCCTTCCGTCGCCTGCCGTTTCATTGCCGCCACTACTTTGTCGCCGACCACGAAGCAGCGGATGTCGCTGCCGCCTGCTTCTTTGATAAATTCCTGCACCATGATGTTGGCGTGAAGTCCCATAAACGCCTGGATGACGCTTTCGGCGGCATTGTGGGTTTCCGCCAAGACTACGCCGATACCTTGTGTGCCTTGTAACAGCTTAATCACCAGCGGGGCACCGCCGACTTGGGAAATCAAGTCTTCAATATCATCCGGGTTGTTGGCAAAGCCGGTCACAGGCAAACCGATGCCTTTTCTGGCCAGTAGCTGTACTGAGCGTAATTTATCCCTGGAACGCGAGATGGCTACCGATTCATTGAGCGGAAACACATTCATCATTTCAAATTGCCTTAATACCGCTGTACCGTAAAAGGTTACCGACGCGCCGATCCGGGGAATAACGGCGTCAAAGCCGGTTAAATCTTCGCCCCGATAATGGATGGACGGATTATGCGAAGTGATATTCATATAGCAACGTAATACATCCAAAACCCGTACCTCATGGCCGCGAGCCTGTGCGGCTTCAACTAATCGAGCGGTTGAATATAATTTGGCGTTACGGGATAAAATAGCAATTTTCATAGATTCTCGAATTAGCACTTAGGACAGGGCATATTTTGGCATGAAAAAATGTATCTGGCATTACAAATACCGGTTCGCTGCTAAAAACCGGCGGCGGCTAACGGAATAAGGGCGAATGCTTTGGGCTTTAGTCATCCGACTAGAACCCCAAACAAACCTATGTTATCTTTGCCCACTAAGATCCCGTTGGCTTTGTTGAATAATACGCTTTCCTCTTTCTTTAAACCTCACTGCGTAAGCTATCAAACCGGATGAATGTATTATTAATCATTGTTGCATTATGGCTGTTGGGTGTGATGGCTGTTTTTTGTTGGAAAAATAAGCTGTTCAGACAGACATGGCGGGAGCCTTACTTTGCCGATACGCCGGTACTGATCGAAAGCGACGACTGGGGGCCGGGCGGTGTTGTCGATGCCGAGCGATTGGCGCAATTACTCGCCTGTTTGGAAAGTCATCACGATACGGGCAAGCGAACGGCAGTGATTACCGCCGATGTGGTGCTTAGCGTACCGGATGTGGAAAAAATAATCGCCGATCCCGACTTTACATATCAGCGGAAAACGCTGGACGAAGCGGCACCGGATATTTACAAGGTTATGCTGGCAGGCATTAAAAGCGGTGCTTTCGTGCCCCAGTTGCATGGCCTGGAGCATCTTAATGGACAGGCCTTTGCCCGACTTTGTCAGCAGAATGATCCGCGCATTGCCGATGCGATAGCCGATCCCTACGGTTGGAACTGGGAATCGTTAGCTTCGCCTTTGCAAGGGCATTATGTCGATGGCAGTCAGTTGCCGACTCAAGCAATCAGCCTTGCACAGGCACAAGCCATTATTGCCTTGGCGACGCAGACCTTTCAGCGGCTGTTTGGCTATCCCAGTGTCAGCACGGTAGCACCCTGTTATTTGTGGAACAGCGTGATTGAAAGCGTATGGCAACAACACGCAATACAGATGATTCAAACGGCCGGTTACCGATGCGACGGCAGAAATGAGCATAGCCATTACCACCAGGATAAACCGTTGATACGCGTGGGCGACTTAAGCAATAGTGGGCAGATTTATCTGGTAAGAAACGTCATGTATGAGCCGGTAGACGGCAGAAATACGCCGGATACCGCTTACTTGGAAGCGTTGTCGGCTTATGCCCAGGCTTTGCCGGTGAGCATATCGACCCATCGTTATAATTACACGCGCAGCGAGCAGGACTTTCAGTGCTCTTTGGATGGACTCGATCAGCTGTTGACCCAGATTCGAAGCACATTGCCTGACGTGCGTTTTGTATCATCTCCCGAATTAGGCGCGCAAATGCTGGCCGCCGATAGCGTTATGATCAATCATTTTAACGGCGAGTTATGGCCGCCGTTGAAGCAATTAACCGGGATTAAAAAAATCGCGCCTTTTTTAAATCGCTTGCATGCGCGCCATCCCAAGCTGACTTTATTAGCAGGTGTGACCGGTTTGATTGTTCCTGCGTGGCTGATTTGCAGACAGAGCAGGCAAAAGCTGGTGCAGGGAAGCCGATAATGATGACTATCAGCGCGGTTATTCCCGCCTACAACAGTGCCGATTTTATCGCTGATGCGATTGACAGCATACTCAAACAGACTCATCCGGTCACTGAGATTATTGTCGTGGATGACGGTTCTGTCGATAACACCGAGCAGGTTGTGCAGTGTTTCCCCGATCATGTCCGCTATTATAAACAAGTCAATCAAGGGCCTTCGGCAGCGAGAAATCAGGGCATAAAAATGGCCGATGGCGAGTGGATTGCGTTTTTGGATGCCGACGATCAATGGACGCCCGATAAAATCGAAAAGCAACTGGCGACGCTGGCTCAGTATCCTGAGCTGCAATTGATTGCCGGCGATATGGCCGAAATTGATGATCAGAATGAACCGTTAACCCCGTCGGTGCTGGCCAAACATCTGTTGCTGCAAGGCTTTCAGGCGCTGCATGGACAGCCGGTTCCCAAGGCATTGGCCGCGTTAATCAACAAAAACTTTATACCGACCGGCACAGTTCTGGTCAGGCGCGATGTCGTATTGGCGGCCGGGCTTTTCAATGAATCGATACGTTTTGGCGAAGACCTGGAATTGTGGGCAAAAATTGCGGCCCGCCATGCCATCACTTGTTTGCCGGAGATCTTGATGTTGCGCCGATTGCATGGTAATAACGCGACACAATTAACCGGGCGCATGTTGGCCGATCTGGTTAAGGTCATGCAATCGCTTAGATACGCTATTCCAGCAGAGCTGAAGCATCAGGGATTAAGTCCCGATCGATTGGTTGCCAACAGTTATGTGGATCTGGGTTATTGGTATTTTAGCGTAAACGATTACGGTAAAGCACGGGCGGCATTGCGATCCAGTTTGCGAGCAGCTATTAACCGTCGTGCGGCGCTTTATCTTTTAAGCGCCTGTTTGCCGCCCGGCTTGGTGGCAGGCATTAAGTCAATAAAACAAGCTTTAACGCATCATTAAAATTTGAGAGCACTATCAGATTTGCCGGATTGATACGGCGAAATCGGCTATGCTGTCAACTGTCCCAGCATATAAGGCGAATTGTTCGTGAGCGGAAATTTTGTAAAAAATATACTCTATGTAGAAAATGGCATCGGTTACGGCGGCGCTATTATTTGTCTGCGGCATTTGGTCAGACATCTTGATCGCAGCCGTTTTAAATCGCTAGTCGTCACCGGACGCACTGGCCCGCAATATCGGGAAATAGCGCAAGAAGCCGGTTGGAAACATATTCCTGACCGATATATCAATGTGGTTAGCATGCGTAGGCGACTAAAACAGTTATCCTGGCCGCAACGTATACCCGGATTAACAGGTCTGTTAAATCAACTATTGGCAAGAGCTGATGATGTGTTCAATTTCCTGCCTTTTTTTCTGCATTTATTATGGGTCGCCTGGCGCTTCAAGGCCGACTTGATTCATGTCAATAATGAGCCGCTCTGTAACCGCGCCGCTTTATTGGTCGGAAAGCTGTTAAGCATACCGACGGTATGTCATGTTCGCGGCGATCCTGTTAGCTCACGATTGATTAAATGGACGTATACGCTGCCCACGCATTTTATTTCCGTGTCCCATTGGGTCGCAAAAAGCATGCGGGAAAAATTGCAGGTGCCACCGGAAAAAATCAGCGTCATCTACGACGGCATCGCACTGGAAAAGCTGAATCTTAAGGCGGATGGTAATGAATTCAGGCGGCAACATCACATCCCTGTTGATGTTTATGCCGTCGGTTTAGTGGGTTTATTAATTCCCTGGAAAGGTCAGGTGCTGTTTCTCGATGCAGCAAAATTACTGCGAGATAAAATTCCTGGCTTGAAAATGGTTATCGTGGGCGGCACGCCGGATGATTGTGTCTCTTACGAAGAGATGCTGCGTCAACGTGTTATTCAAGAGCAGCTTGAAGACATTATTATTTTCACAGGTCATGTTACGCAAATGGAGCAGGTTTACAATGGCCTGAATGTCGTGGTATCGGCTTCCACTAGCCCGGAACCGTTGGGTACCGTCGTCATTGAATGTATGGCGATGGGTAGGCCGTTGATCGGCCCCAATCATGGCGGCGCGGCGGAAATGATGGAGCATGGTAAGACCGGCTTGTTGTTTACGCCTAAAGATGCCGCATCATTGGCGATGGAGATTGAGAGATTTTACCGCGATAAGCAACTGTCATTACAATTAGGCTATAACGCCCGTGTGCATGCGTTGGCAACATTTGCCATAAGCAGTCATACGGACAAAATACAAACGCTATACGATAGCATTTTGCAATAATTACACCTTTCTTTCTCTATGAATCCTTTCCTATCACGGCAGTTGATTTATCCGTTACAAGAAAAATTATTAAACAGGCCCACATTTCCCTATTTGGCGTCTTTGGAAAAAACACAATGGCAGTCGAGAGCCGATATTGAAGCGCTACAACTGCAAAAGCTGCAAACACTGTTGAAAACCGCCAAGGAACATAGTCCTTGGCATGCCCGGCGGATTGAGCACTCGGCTATTAATCTTGAAAATCTGAGCATCGAAGATTTCAGGCGGCTGCCGACCATGGGTAAAATAGAGATGCAACTGCACGGTCAAGAAATGATGTGGTCCGATGTGCCGGGTGGCTCTTTTCGCTATACCACCGGCGGTTCCAGCGGATCGCCATTGATTTTTAATTTTGGCAGAGCACGTCAAGCCTCGGATGCGGCTGGACGTATCCGCGCCAGACGTTGGTGGGGTGTTAATGTCGGCGATCCTGAGGTTTACTTATGGGGCGCCCCCGTTGAGCTTAATAAAACCGATAAAATAAAAACCATCCGCGACCGGCTGCTTAATCAGTTGGTGTTAAACGCATTCGAAATGTCGCCGGAAAATATGTCGGCTTATTTGACGGCGATACAAAAATTTCAGCCTGCATGTATCTACGGTTATGCCAGTAGCGTTGCGCTACTGGCCGGCTATGCGCGGCAACATAATAGGTCGTTATCATTGCCTGGGTTAAAAGTGGTCTGTACTACCGGTGAGCCGCTTTATCCTGAGCAATGCCGATTGATTTCCGAGGTTTTTAATGTGCCTGTCGCCAATGAATTCGGTAGCCGGGATATAGGTTTTACCGCGCATGAAAACAGTCATCAGCAACTGTTGCTGATCAGCGAAAGTATTCTGCTTGAAGTGTTGGATGCTGATGGCAATCCGGTTAAGGCCGGTGAAATGGGCGAAGCGGTGATGACCGGCTTATGCTCCCAAGCGCAGCCTTTTATTCGCTATCGCACCGGCGATATGGTTGTATTATCAAAAGATGCGGATAAGGACGGCAGAGGACTGCATGTCATAGACGAAGTCGTCGGACGTAGCACTGATTTTTTAATCCATCAGGATGGTTCCATCGTTCATGCCTTGGCGACTATTTATGCGCTACGTGAAACCATCGGCGTGGAACAGTTTAAAATCACCCAAGAGGCGGTTAACGACTTTGAAATTTTGATTGTCACCAATCCATTATGGCATGCTGCTTCGTTAACGGTTATAGCAGAAAAATTCAAAGCCCGTTTTGGTGCAGCCTGCACAACCGATATACAGTTGGTCGATAAAATCCCGACCGAAGCATCGGGAAAAATAAGGCAGGTCGTTTCCAAAGTGTCGCCGCAGTTTTAACGACTAAACCTCGCAAAACGCAACCTCAAACTGTTCCGGCTTAAGATGGAAGCCAAATTTTGTAATCAGCGAATCTGTTGCAACTTTTATACGCTTTACCCTAAACTTAAACTTACCCCTATCATTAGTTCTATGTCTAACTTATTGACCAAACTCATTGAATTACCCTTCCGCTATAAAATTTGGCGACCTGCGCATATAGGCATTGTGCTGGACGATTTAACCGGATTGTCTAAACAAGCGATTCAAGCGGATGAAGTTCATCTTAAAGCCGCGATAGCGTGGTTGTGTCGCGCCCAAGACCAGCGGCTGGGCCACCAAGACCAAGGCGGCATATCGGCGGGTTGGAGTTTTGAAGACGGCTGGTTGCCCTGCTATCCCGAAACCAGCGGCTATATTATCGAAACCTTTCTTGCCGCCGCTAAAATCCTGAACTATCCCGACTTAAAGCTTCGAGCCGGACGTATCGTAGATTGGGAGCTGTCTATCCAGAACGCCGACGGCTCGTTTCCTGGGCATTTCGGGGAGGCGGGCAGCAAGCCGGTCATTTTTAATACCGGCCAAATCATGCACGGCATGGTCGCAGGTTATTTAGCCTTTAATCGAGATGAATGCCTGACCACCGCCGTCAATGCCGGAAAATGGATGCTGTTGCAGCAAGATAACGACGGCTGTTGGCGGCGGTCTGTCCACAATGACACGCCTCATACTTATAATACGCGTTCGGCATGGGCATTGCTGCGCACGGGCCTTATCGCTAATGAACAAGAACTGGTGGATGCGGCGATTAAGAATATACGCTGGGCGCTGACTCAGCAGACCTCGTCGGGCTGGTTTAAAACCAACGGCTTTAAAGAAAATGGCCTGCCGTTTACACATAATATTGCCTACGCCATCCGGGGAATTTTGGAGAG
This sequence comes from Methylobacter sp., assembly GCA_003158415.1. Taxonomy (GTDB): domain Bacteria; phylum Pseudomonadota; class Gammaproteobacteria; order Methylococcales; family Methylomonadaceae; genus Methylobacter_C. The sequence goes on along the minus strand of PMJA01000324.1, from coordinate 9,657 downwards.
CGGCTTATTGCTGGATAATGAAGAAATGATTAATGCCGCCATTAAAGCCGCCACGGCACAAGCCGCAGTGCAACGGCAAGACGGTTGGTTGTCAGGAACTTACGCCGATAACTGGATACCTCAAGCCAATTATTGCTGCCTGACGGGTTTGGCCCAGATGAGCATCATCTGGCAACGATTAGCGCATACCCAGGGCATCAGTGAACTGGAGCAGCATGCCGAACGGGGCATCAGCTTTGTAAAATCCAATCATCGGCTTACCGGCAAGCAAGATTATCAGGATGGCGCAGTTGCCGGATCAGCTCCCGTATGGGGGCGTTATTCAATGTTTGAATACCCTAATTGGGCGGCAAAGTTTTTTGCCGATGCGTTAATGCTCAAAATAGCCCATATCAATATACCCGAATCAAAATAAAATCATGTCCCAGCTTTCAGTCATTATCCTTTGCGGTCAATCGCCTAGACATCTGTATTTTGCCAACCAACTCTGCAAAGCCTGCCAGCCGTTGGTCATTATTCAGGAAGGCGGGCATGACGACCCGCTAAAAAAAATAATCAAGCTGCTGCTAAACCCTGCAAAATTATGGCGCAAAGTTTCGCGCTGGTTGCGGGATCGCAAACGTTACAGCGGCAATAAAGAAGCCGCATTTTTCTTTGCCGAGCAACCGTCGCAGCTGGATCGTAATGATCTTCGGGTGGAAGTGCCGCATATCAATCATCCCGATGTCATTAAGCTCATAGACGAGCATAATCCAGATTTGATCGCCGTGTTTGGCACATCCTTGCTAAAAGGCGAATTGCTGGAAAAAGGTCGGTTAGGCATAATTAATTTGCACGGCGGCTTATCGCCCGAATATCGGGGCGCCGATTGCACTTTCTGGGCGCTGCATAACCAGGAGCCGGAAAAAGTCGGCTGCACCTTACACTATATTAATATGGGTATCGATACCGGCAATATCGTCGCCCACGTTTCACCCGAAATAAAAGCAACCGATGATGAGCTGACTTTATTCTGGCGAGCCGTGCGTGACAGTACCGATACGTTTGCAGAATTGTTGGATAAGCTGGAAGCGGGCGAGTCGCTGGGGCAGGTACAAGCGCATAAAGGCGCGTTATATCAGGTCAAGGATAGAGGATTACAGCACGAGAAAAAGCTGGAGGCTTTATTACAACAGGGACTGTTAAAAAACCTCAATCTGGGTAAGCGTGTTACCTGGTTTAAATCTTAAAAATAATAATTGTCAGCCGATTCCTGTTGCCTGCGACAATTTGTCACGCGACAATCTGTCACATTTCCTAGTTTAGTCTTTATTGATATACTTTATGCAACTCTTGAGATGCAAACTTCCTCCTCGGAATTCAGAGTTTTATATCCTTCTCTTAATGCGGCCTAACAGCCGCATTTTTTTTGTTTAAATATTATTGTTAATGTCTTCAAGCGTTAGATTTCAGGAGTTTTAATTTTTTTTTTTTTTAAAAGCTGTTATCATATTCTCGGTGAGTTGGATGCTGTGTAAGAACAGTGAGTTTTTAATGTAAATTAGGGAGAGGCCATGCTTATATTGACTCGTCGNNGTAGGGGAGACTTTAATGATAGGCGACGAAGTTACTGTCACAGTCCTTGGAGTGAAGGGAAACCAAGTTCGTATTGGTGTTAATGCACCGAAGGATGTTTCTGTCCATAGGGAAGAGATTTACGAAAGAATCAAAAAAGAACAGGCTGAGTCAGCGGGCCTAACAGGTTCTGAAGAGTAAAACATTTTAGGAGAGATGGCCGAGAGGCTGAAGGCGCTCCCCTGCTAAGGGAGTATGGGTTTTATCGCCCATCGAGGGTTCGAACCCCTCTCTCTCCGCCACATTAAAAAATTGTCTTTTTAAATTTTTATTGACATAAGATAGATAAAGAAAGACAATAAGCGGCTTAATAAAGCGCCCGTAGCTCAGCTGGATAGAGTAATCGGCTACGAACCGATCGGTCGGGAGTTCAAATCTCTCCGGGCGCACCATTAATATTTTAGAAAAGTTTAATCCCCTGTAGCTCAGTCGGTAGAGCGGGTGACTGTTAATCACTAGGTCGGCGGTTCGAGCCCGTCCGGGGGAGCCAAGTAAATCAAAGCCTTACATGAAAATGTAGGGCTTTTTTTATGCCTAAAATTCCTTCACGCTGCACTCACGTTGCAGTTCAAAATAAAAAGCCATAATAAACCGCAACACTTGCCAGAATTTCAGGCACAAAAAAGCCGGTGTTGTTGCTTTCATATATTAGAAATTACTCTTTAGCGGCTTATTTTTGAAAGCAGTGTTGTTGCGTTGCTTTTTCAGGTATCTACTGATTTTGGGTCGTTATTTTTAAGCAAACCCTTTAGTACAGCAAAAACCCCAAGCGCTCCTCTTCCCACGCCTGCTCATCCGCGCTGGCAATCAGCTCCAGGTCTTCAGGCAGGGCTTGGGTATCGTCCACCCACTCGCGTAACAATGGCGAGCCGTTGATGACGTCGATAGCCAAGCGATCCAGTTCATATTCATAGGGAAAATCACGCCACAACGGGTAATCCGGTTGTTGCAGGCGCAATGCTTTGAACGCCAAGGCCTGTAAGCGCCAGGGGCGGAACGCGGCGTGATTGTAAGCGGTATCTTCCACATGGATTTGCACACCGGCGCACAGTTTGCCCGCGTGTTTGTGGAACGTCGGTTCAAACCAGCACTCACGCAGGCGACAACCCGCCAGCCATTGCGGCGCAAGGTTGCGCATGGATTTGATGAGAGCCTGCGCATCAATGTCCGGTGCGCCGAATAGTTCCAGCGGGCGCGTCGTGCCACGGCCTTCGGACAGCGTAGTGCCTTCCAGCAGCACGGTGCCTGCGTAACAGCGGGTCATCCACAGATTCGGCGCGTTCGGGCTGGGGTTGATCCAGGTGCGCTCGCCCAGTGGCCAGCCGTAGCCGGGCGCAGCCTCCGGTTGCCAGCCTTGCATTGTAATAACCCGGCAATCCACGTCCAGCGCCAGCGTCTTAATAAACCAGTGCGCCAGTTCGCCCATCGTTAAGCCGTGACGCATAGGCATAGCGCCCGCGCCGACAAAGCTTTCCCAGCCTGGACGCAGCGTTAAGCCTTCCGCCGGTCGGCCTGCCGGATTGGGCCTATCCAGTATCCACACCGTTTTTTGGTGCGCCGCAGCCGCTTCCAGCACATAACGCAAGGTGGTGATGAAGGTATAAATGCGGCAACCGAGATCCTGTAAATCGACCAGCAGCACGTCGAAAGTCGCCATCATCGCGTCGGTCGGGCGGCGCACGTCCCCGTACAGACTAAACACCGGTATGCCCAGCGCCGGGTCGATGTAGTCGGAGGATTCCATCATATTATCCTGCTTGTCACCGCGTAATCCGTGCTGCGGGCCGAAGGCGGCGCTGAGCTTGATGTCCGGCAAACGGGCCAGGGCGTCCAGCGTATGCGTCAAATCCTGCGTCACCGAGGCCGGATGCGCCAGCAAAGCCACGCGTTTTCCCGCCAGCGGCGCGCGCAAAGCCGGTTCTTCAAGTAAACGGTCTATACCAAATTTCATAGTTTTTTGTGGGTTAAGTAGGCATTGAATAATGAAATGAATCCGGCGCGATGATGAAAGTTGGGGCAAGATTCGGGATGGTGTAAGGCCCAATAAGAGTGGCTGCCATCATTTGACTCGATCACCGCCGTCAGGCCCAGCTGAAACGGCTTGCCTGCCCTGTTCGGCGGCAAATCGGCGGCGGCAATCACCGCTTCCAGCAGCAAACGCCCGTCAGTCCGGGTAACGCTGATCATCGGCATCTGGCGGACTGTCCAATCGTTACGCAGCCGGTAGTCGCTGAACGAGTAGGCTGCCCACTGGCCGGACGGTGAAAAATTGAATTCATGATAGCTTGCGTCGCCTTCCACCCCGATAAACGCCTCAAAACAGGTATGTTCCCACAAGCCGTCGACAGCAACAGGCGGCTGCGGCGCGGGCATGCGCAGTTGCATCAAGTCGCCGGTCAATTCGTAGCGCAGGCGCAGACGGTGTTCGGGCAGTGGTTGAAGCTCAGCCAGTAAACCCGTTACGGCAATGTTTCCGGCGCTGGGGTGGCAAATCAGATTATGTTTAGTCACGGCTAATGCCTGCCTTTGGTAAAGTATTGTCTAATCAAACCATTGGTATTTTCGTTTAAGCCGCGCTCCTAGGAGCAACACGGATGAGCAAAGGACACATTTTGGTTATTTCCTGCTTTCTTTAATATCTCAATCTGGTATCTTTGTGCTTAATTTAGCTGTTTATAGTGACGCATGCGCTTTCTCGTCTTTGGTCGGATTGAAAAAAGCGTGTAACTATAGCAGCTGACCTTCTTTTTTCCGCTTATTTTCGATTGCACGTATGAATTGAATGTAAGTATTTAAAATCCAGAGCCGCTGATATTTTATTGGAATGTTTAATTCTATTAAGTAATGAAAACTTTTTACCCTGAAATAGCCCCCTACCACAGTTTTTTTCTGGCAACCGGCGGCAAGCATTCTGTTTATGTAGAGCAAAGCGGCAATCCTGACGGCATACCGGTTATTTTTCTGCACGGCGGCCCCTGTTCCGGCACCAAACCCGATCATCGGCGTTTTTTTAATCCCGAACTTTATCGCATTATTCTGTTTGATCAGCGCGGCTGCGGCTTGTCTTTGCCTTTTGGCGAACTGGAAAATAATACCACTCAGGATTTGATAGCGGATATGGAACATATCCGGCAAACACTCGCCATAGATCAATGGCTGGTATTTGGCGGCTCTTGGGGTGCCGCACTCGGTTTGCTCTATGCGCAGCAGTACCCGGAAAAAGTAAGCGGCATGATTATTCGCGCCGTATTTTTGGTGCGGCAACAGGATTTGGATTGGTTTGCAAAGGACGGCGCCAGTCGAATTTACCCTGAGCAATGGCAGCGATTGCTTGAAAGCATCCCCGAACAAGGAAGGGGGAACTTGGTGCAAGGCCTGTGTGATGCGCTATGGGGTAAAGATGAGGTGGCGAAAAGACGGGGCGCTAGGGAATGGATGGCTTGGGGCGGACAGGTCGCATTAGGCAACGATTATCAACCCAGCAGCGAAAGCCATCATGTTACCGAGAAAATGGTCAAGCAGGTGCGCATGGAACTGCATTATGCCCGGCAGCATTATTTTATTAAGGAAAATCAGATTCTGGAAAATTGCCCGGTTTTACACGACATTCCCACCATTATTATTCATGGCCGCCAGGATCTGGTTTGTCCGATAGAAGCCGGGATGAAGCTGCATCAGGCCTTGCCCCATGCCGACTATGTAATATTGCCCAATGCCGGACACATCGCCCAAGGCGCGGAAATGATAGCCGCGCTGGTTGCTGCAACGGATAGTTTTGCCGAAAAAACACGATAAACCTTCCCTTATGACTCAAAAAAAACGCCTGATTATTGCCATGACCGGCGCGACCGGCGCCATTTATGGCGTAAGAATGCTGCAAATCTTGCAGGCACAGGAGCAATGGGAAACGCATCTGGTGATTTCTGCCGCCGGTGTCGTCAATTTAAAACACGAAATGGATATGAAGCGGGCCGAACTGTTTGAGCTGGCCGATGTGACTCACGGCATCAATGACATAGCCGCCAGCATTTCCAGCGGCGGCTTTAAAACCGAAGGTATGATTATCGCCCCGTGTTCTATGAAAACGCTGGCGGCGGTGGCGCATGGCTTTGGCGATAACCTGATTTCACGATCCGCCGATGTGGTATTAAAAGAACGGCGACGATTAGTGGTTATGCCCAGGGAAACGCCGTTAAATCTGATACATATCAGGAATATGGCGACGGTGACGGAGATGGGCGGCATTATATTTCCGCCTATGCCCGCGTTTTACAGTAAAACGGATTCGTTAGCTGCGATGGTGAACGAAACGGTAGGCCGGGTGTTGGACATGTTCGGGGTTAATGTTGAGGGTTTGTATACGCCCTGGGAAGGGCTGTAGGCTCGGCGTTTATTAAAGTATTGCACCACGAAGACACGAAGAACACGAAGAAAAAGCAAGGTAAAAACTTCGTGATCTTCGTGTCTTCGTGGTGAATTCCTATGATAATAGCCGCGAATTTTTACTGTTACGGAATATTAGCGGTTTTTCATTAGCCGATAACGCACTGGCTGCCGCAGCATCTATCGCTTGCGCAATGACGCCATGATCCGGTGATTTGCTGCACACCGGGTCGGCGTTATACATATCGCCGGTCAACAAATAGGCCTGACAATGGCAGCCGCCGAAATCCTTTTCTTTTTCATCGCAGCTGCGACACGGCTCTTTCATCCATTCCACGCCCCGGAAAAAATTAAAGGCTTTCGACTCGTTCCAGATTTCTTCCACGCTGTAGTCGTTAACATTGGGGCAATCCAGGCCCGGCAGCTCACGCGCTGAATGACAAGGCAACGCAACGCCATCGGGCGCAATGGTCAGGAAGGTAGTTCCCCAGCCGTTCATGCAGGCTTTGGGCCTATCTTCATAAAAATCCGGCACGACATAGTAGATTTTCATTTTACCGGCGACAGTTTCCTTAAACGCCTGCGCAATGGCTTCGGCCTGTTCAAACTGTTCTTTAGTCGGCAACAATAAATCACGATTGGCATGCGCCCAGCCGTAATACTGGGTATTGGCCAGCTCCAGGTAATCCGCGCCCAGCTCTTCCGCCATCGCCAGTATTTCTGCCATCTGGTGGATATTCTCGCGGTGGATGACCACGCACAACACCATTGGGTAACCGTGCTTTTTGACCAGACGGGCGACTTCTTTTTTATGTTCAAACGATGCCGTACCCGCAATATGGTCGTTTAATTCCTGGCTGCTGGCCTGTATGCTGACCTGAATATGATCCAGCCCGGCTTCTTTCAGCTGGATAATTCTTTCTTCCGTCAGTCCGTAGCCCGACGTAATCAGGTTGGAATAATAACCCAGGTCTCTGGCGTGCTTAACCAACTCGGTCAGATCCTTGCGGGTTAGCGGCTCGCCGCCCGAAAAGCCTAACTGCACGGCGCCCATTTTACGGGCCTGGGTCAGTACGCGTTTCCAGTCTTCCGTGCTTAACTCGGCCTGATAGTTGGCATAGTCTATCGGATTGGCGCAATAAGGGCACTGCAACGGGCAGGCGTAAGTCAGTTCCGCCAGCAGCCAGCGCGGCGGTGTAATGCCTGCCCTGAGCGAAGTCGTAGGGCCTGCCCTGAGCGAAGTCGTAGGGCCTGCTCTGAGCGGAGTCGTAGGGTTAGTTTTGATTAATCCAGCCATTTTGTGTAGCGACCTCCAGAAAAGCGGTGACATCGTTGGTCAGCCCCACCGTTGCAAATTTCTGCTCCAGTTCGCTGACGATTTGGGCAAGATTGCGCGAGCCGTCGCAGAGTTTTAGGATTTCGGCTGAACTTTGGTTAAGTTCTACCATGCCTTCAGGATAAAGAATTACATGTTTTTGTTGCGCTTCTTCCCATTGCAGACGGTGGGTACGGGAAAATGTTATGGGCAGTTCCGGGTTTATGGTCATTTTAGTGTCTGGTTTTAGGGGTTTCATAAGTGGATTTACTGCCAAGATGTTTGTGTCCACAGAATACGCAGTGTTCGGACATTATTAATTACCTCGTTCAAAAGGGTTTTTAAACTTAGGTGGCATAGGGATATGGACGGTTCTAATTATGCGTCAACGCAATAAACGCCCAATCAATACTCAGATCAGGAAACAGTTGTGTGGCTGTCGACTCGTCCATGCCGAACACACCGGGCTTGCCATAGAGGCCTTGCGCATCCAGGCGATACACCAACACCCAACGTTCTTCGGGGTGGATGAGCCAATATTCTTGCACACCATGCAGTTCGTAAAGGCTGCGCTTGGTGCTCATGTCTTTTAATGCGGTTGACGGCGACAACACTTCAATGATCCAATCGGGTGCGCCACGGCAGCCCATTCTGTCCAGCTTGGCGGGGTCGAAAATGACGCTTAAGTCCGGTTGCACCACGGTTTCCACTTTGACATCGGCTTCATTTTTGCGGGGTAGGCGCACATCGAAAGGTGCAGTATAGCCTTTGCAGGGTTTGCCTTGTAAATAATTGCGGATTTGTGCGCCCAGTTCAAAGACGATGTCCTGATGCAGCCGCTGCGGGGCGGTCATGGCGTAAGCCTCGCCATTAATCAGCTCCCAGCGTTCGTCGTCAGGCCATTGCGTGTAATCGGCGTAAGTGTAGCGTTGTGGTAGTTTTTCAGCGGTATTCATGGTCTGGCCCCCAACGTGTTGACTCGCTTTTTCATAATTTCTCGTCAGGTAGCCAGTCTTCGGAAAGTATATTTGCTATCGTCCATGGGCAAACTTCAGAGAAACAATCCATGCCGGTTTCATGGATTGTTATCGATACCGCATCCCCCCAGGCATCTTCTAGCCATTCCGTGTCATTGATGGATACCTTGAGACTGGGCGTGTTTTTTAAGCGGCGCAAAACAGCCTTGCGTTGTTCCTTAATGGTGCGTTGCCAGCTACTGCCTCGACGCTCCGGCTGGTATTGCCATTTCAACAAATGAGATAAAAGTATGGCCATACGGCTTGCCAGTTCGCGCTGTTCGCTTTTGCCCACGTCTTCTATTTCCTCTGCAAGGTGCTCTATATCCAGGACAGACAACTGGCCTGACCGTAACAGGTAGGCTTGTTCTTTAGCCCACGCGACTATGTCATGTTCGTAAGTTGTTGCCATTTTTTACTCCAGCAATGCTCAGGGCTGATTATGTTGAGATCTGCAAACGCTCACTCTATATTAAAATACGGCGGCATGTCGTTAATATAAGCCATATACATCGCATCCGCCATCGTCCACAGCACATCCAGCTTGAATTGCAGGATTTGTATCATGCGGTCTTGTTGTTCGCGGGTAAGGTACCAGTCCAGCGTAATCGCCAAGCCGTGCTCGACATCGCGCCGCGCCTCGGTTAAGCGTTTGCGAAAATAAATATAACCTTCCTGCTCAACCCAGGGGTAATGTTCCGGCCAGTTGTCCAAGCGTTGCTGGTGGATTTTGGGCGCAAACAATTCCGTCAACGAAGAGCTGGCCGCTTCATGCCATTCGGCCCTGCGGGCAAAGTTAACGTAGGCATCGACGGCAAACCGGACGCCGGGCAACACAAACTTTAACGAGGTAATATCTTCCCGACTTAGGCCGACCGCTATGCCCAGTTGTATCCAGGCTTCAATGCCGCCGGGATCGCCGGGATGACCGTCGTGATCCAGAATACGTTGTATCCACTTGGCGCGGGTTTCNNTAAAAACGGTTGGCAACCCAGCCTTGCAGTTGTTCTTTAGTGAGCTTACCTTTGTTCATCAGGGTATGGTAGGGATGATGAATGTGGTAATACTTTTCCATGCCGCGCAGGGCAGCTTCAAATTCTGCTTTAGTCCAGGCTTTATTATCGTTATTACTCATGGTGATGTCCTTTGTAGGGTGGGGAGTAAAAAACATGTTTTTTACTCCTGCTAAAACTATAAATCGATTTCCAAACCGTCGTAAGCGACTTCAATTCCTGCGGCGTCAAGGATCTTACGCTGCTCCGAATCATCGTCCAAGATTGGATTGGTGTTATTGATATGTATCAATATCTTACGGGCTTTAGCCACGCC
>PMJA01000370.1 GCA_003158415.1 Methylobacter sp. | reverse complement strand
TGCGTTTGATTGAGGTCGACTTCCGGCCCTTGTGCAACGATTGACCATAAATCCAGACCCAGTACATCGGATGCGCGTTCAAAGATATGCCCTACTTCAGCATGGCTGGCCGCGCATCCGATGTACTGGGTCTGGATTTATGGTCAATCGTTGCACAAGGGCCGGAAGTCGACCTCAATCAAACGCAAAATACACAGCCCGCCATGCTGGCTGCCGGTGTCGCTGTTTGGGAGGTTTGGTGCAAGCACAGCGCCATCCGTCCTGATTGGATGGCGGGGCATAGCCTTGGCGAATATACGGCGCTGGTTTGTTCAGGCGCCCTGTCTTTTGAAGACGGAATAAAGCTGGTTGCAGAAAGAGGCCGGTTGATGCAGGAGGCTGTGCCCGCTGGCGTCGGCGCTATGGCGGCAATCTTGGGGCTTGAAGACCATCAGGTTGTCAATATCTGCGCCCAGGTCGCCGAAAATGACGTGGTTTCCGCCGTCAATTTCAATGCGCCGGGCCAGGTGGTCATTGCTGGTCATCTTGCAGCGGTTGAGCGGGCGATGCTTGCAGCAAAAGATGCCGGGGCTAAACGCATGCTATTGTTGCCGGTTAGCGTGCCTTCCCATTGTGCATTAATGCAATCGGCGGCCGAAAAACTGGACAAGTACCTTCAAGATACGATTATTGACACGCCGAAAACGACGCTGATTCATAATGTCGATGTTACCGCACACAGTGCGCCGGAAGTGATCCGTAACGCCTTAAAAGAACAACTTTTCAAGCCTGTGCGCTGGGTCGACACCATTAAATTCATGCACGATCAAGGCGTCACCCGCTTTGTTGAATGTGGGCCCGGNNTCGGAATCCTTAACCAAACTATTGGAGCAACTCAATGACTAAGCAAATAGCGTTAGTAACCGGTGCCAGTCGAGGCATAGGCAGGGCCATTGCCGAAAGATTGGCTGATGACGGCTTTTTTGTTGTAGGCACTGCGACATCGACTGGCGGCGCTGATGCAATTTCCGATTATTTAGGCGACAATGGCAAGGGCATCAAGCTTGATGTGGCCGATGCCGACTCTATTGCGGCAGTGATTAAAACAATTAACGATGACTTCGGCGTCCCGACAGTATTGGTCAACAATGCCGGCATCACGCGGGATAATTTGTTGATGCGGATGAAAGATGATGAATGGGATGATATTATCAGCACCAACTTAACGTCCGTTTTTCGCATGAGCAAGGCCGTGTTGCGCGGTATGATGAAAGCTAAAACCGGCCGCATTATCAATATTTCATCCGTGGTTGGTTTCACCGGCAATGCGGGACAGGTAAATTACGCGGCCGCAAAAGCCGGCATGATCGGATTTGCCAAATCCATGGCGAAAGAAGTCGGCTCGCGCAATATTACCGTTAACACGGTCGCCCCCGGATTTATCGATACCGATATGACCAGGGAATTGAGTGATGACATCAAAAATGCGCTGTTGTCATCGATCCCCCTGTCTCGTTTAGGCGAGGCAAAAGAAGTTGCCCATACCGTTGCATTTTTGGCTTCTGCCGGGGCAGGATATATTACCGGCGAAACCCTTCATGTCAATGGTGGTATGTACATGCCTTAATGTTGTGACATTGTTACAATATAAAGTATAATTCCCCGCCGTCTGGAATTGCCGGAGACGGGATTTTCAGTAAAATCAATAACAATACTAATGTAAGTTTTAAATTAGAAACTGGGCTTACATTGTTTGAGGATAATAATTATGAGTACAATTGAAGAACGAGTAAAAAAGATTGTTGCAGAGCAATTGGGTGTTAAGGAAGATATCGCGACCGATGCTTCATTCGTAGATGACTTGGGCGCTGATTCTCTGGATACAGTTGAACTCGTCATGGCTCTTGAAGAAGAATTCGAATGCGAAATTCCAGACGATGAAGCTGAAAAAATCACAACGGTTCAAGAAGCCATCAATTACGTAGAAAAAAACGCGTAAATATTAAGTTTTAGTGGATGGACTACGCTCATCCACTAAACCACTGCCTCTTAATCCCATCTTCCTTTCTTACGGTACACACCATTGAGCAAACGTCGAGTTGTAATAACTGGATTAGGTGCGGTTACGTGCTTAGCAAACACTGTCGCAGAAACCTGGGTTGGTATTATTAACGGTAAAAGCGGCATCAGCCCGATTGATTCCTTTGACATATCTTCATTTGCCAGCACCTTTGGCGGTGTCATAAGAAATTTTGACATCACCCAATATATTCCCGACAAAGATGCCAAACGTATGGATGGTTTTATCCATTACGGCATTGCTGCGGGTTGTCAGGCTATTGAAGATTCGGGACTTGAAGTCACCGAGGCAAACGCCGAGCGGATTGGCGTAGCGATAGGCTCAGGAATAGGCGGCATTACCGGCATTGAAGAATGTTATGCAACTTATGAAAAAGGCGGCCCCCGTCGTATTTCTCCGTTCTTTGTTCCCGGCAACATTATTAATATGATTTCAGGCAATCTTTCAATCAAATACGGATTGAAAGGGCCTAATTTTGCCATCGTCACCGCCTGCACCACAGGCACGCATAATATTGGCGATGCCGCGCGCTTAATTAAATATGGCGATGCCGACGTGATGATCGCCGGTGGCGCGGAACGCTGCACAACATCACCGACGGCTATGGGAGGATTTGCTTCCGCCAAGGCGCTGTCGCGCCGTAATGACGCCCCCCAGGCCGCGAGTCGTCCTTGGGATAGAGATCGTGACGGCTTTGTGTTGAGCGATGGCGCCGGCGTAGTGGTTCTCGAAGAGCTGGAACACGCCAAAGCGCGTGGCGCAAAAATTTATGCCGAATTGGTCGGTTACGGACTAAGCGGCGACGCCTATCATATAACCACACCATCAGCCGGCGGAGAAGGCGCGGCGCGGTGCATGAGAAATGCCTTGCGTGATGCCGGATTAAACGCCGACGATCTTGATTATATCAATGCGCACGGTACTTCGACGCCTGCCGGTGATATTGGTGAAACCCATGCGATGAAAGCCGCATTGGGCGACCACGCCTATAATGTGGCCATCAGTTCCACAAAATCCATGATAGGGCACATGTTGGGCGCTGCGGGCGGCATTGAGGCCGTGATTACGGCGCTCAGCATCCAAAACCAAGTTGCTCCACCCACTATCAACCTGGAAAACAAAGATCCCGAATGCGATCTCGATTATGTGCCGAATACGGCAAGAGCGATGAAAATCGATGTTGCCATGTCCAATTCATTTGGTTTTGGTGGCACTAATGGTTCCCTGGTTTTTAAACGTTACCTCTAGGGTAAAGACGCGGCTATCGCGTCTTTACTGATGATTCTGGTTAATGGCGACTACAGGGAGCATATCGAAATATCGGATCGCGGCTTTCAATACGGCGACGGCTTATTCGAAACCATAGCGGTCAGCAACGGCCACCCTGTTTTTCTTGACCAGCATTTAGCCCGATTAAAGGCCGGTTGCCGTCGCCTTTATTTGCCTTTCCCCGGAGCTGAACTGCTTACCCTGGAAGCTCAAAAACTTTCAGGATCGTCCGAAAAAGCCGTGCTCAAACTGATACTCACGCGAGGTTCCGGCGGCCGGGGTTATCGTCAACCGGATACGATTCAGACGACCCGTGTCTTAAGTTTACATCCCTACCCCGACTATCCCGACAGCTACAAAGAGCAAGGCATAAACGCCCGTTTTTGCGATATCCGCTTAGGATTGAATCCAGCCTTAGCCGGTATTAAACATCTGAATCGGCTTGAACAGATACTGGCGCGTGCAGAATGGGCCGATCCCGCCATACAGGAAGGCATTATGCTGGATATGAATGCGCAGGTTATTGAAGGAACAATGACCAATCTATTCTATGTTAAAAATAACACGCTTTATACGGCATCGCTGACACTGGCCGGTGTTGCCGGTATTATACGCGGCATTATCCTGGCGCTGTGCGCCAGTCATAACCTTGTCGTCATTGAGCATAGCTATACGAAAGATGAGCTGTTATTGGCTGATGAGGTATTTGTCTGTAATTCTGTTATAGGTATATGGCCCGTCAAACAAATCGCAGCGACCTATTTTCCAGTGGGCGCAAAAACCCGGCAATTACAAACCCTGCTGACTGAGTTTCAGTCATGAAGCAAACTACGGTGATCGTTAAATTCATCTTAGCGGTATTGCTGTCTTTAATTATCGCCGGTGGCGGCCGGTTTGCGTGGCGGGATTATCAACATGCGTTACACGCACCCGCAGTGATCGGCAATCCGGTTATTATAGAGATCAACAAGGGCGACTCGTTTAATCAGATCACCGATAAACTGCTAAGCCAAAACGTAGCTTTAAAACCGCTCTGGTTTAAAGTCATCGCCGTTTCGGAAAAAGCAGTCAAAAAACTTAAAACCGGAGAATACGAGCTAGCCACAGGTTTAACCCTGCCCGAAATATTAGCCCTGTTTGTGCAAGGAAAAACCAAGCAATATGCGATTACTTTTCCTGAAGGTTGGAATTTTAAAGAACTCACACAGGCTCTTGATAATAATCCTAACCTTGAACATACCTTGAGTCCTGTTGATATTGACGCGCTCATGTCACGACTTGGAGCCAGCATCCATCACCCTGAAGGCGTATTTTTCCCCGATACTTATTTTTTTGAAAAACACACCACTGATGTAGCCTTATTAAAAAGGGCCTACGATAAAATGCAATCTGTATTGAACCAGGAATGGCAAAATAAAGCTGACAACTTGCCTTTCAAAACCCCTTACGAAGCGTTAATATTAGCGTCTATTGTAGAAAAAGAAACCGGCGTCGTCGCCGAGAGACCCTTAATAGCGGGGGTATTTATACGCAGACTGCAAGACGGGATGTTACTGCAAACCGACCCTACCGTCATTTATGGCATGGGTGAAAATTACCAGGGCAATATAAGCACTAACGATTTAACAGCAGCGACACCTTACAACACTTATATCATTAAAGGCTTACCACCAACACCGATAGCCATGCCGGGGCGTGACGCCATTGTTGCGGCCCTGCACCCCGACAGCGGCAATGCCCTGTATTTTGTGGCACGAGGCGACGGCACCCATGAGTTTTCTGCTACGTTAAAGGATCATAATCTGGCGGTTAATAACTTTCAAAGGAAGAAAAAATGATCAGAGGCAAGTTTATTACACTGGAAGGTGGGGAAGGCGTCGGCAAGACGACTAATCTGGCCTTTATAAAGGGCTACTTACAACAACATAACGTTCCTGTTGTGGTAACTCGTGAACCGGGGGGTACGGTGTTGGCCGAAAAAATACGCCATTTATTGCTGGACAATGACAGCGAGACCATTTCAGAACCTGCCGAATTGTTGCTGATTTTTGCCGCCCGCGCCCAGCATATCAAGCATGTTATCGAGCCTGCTTTAGCCCAAGGAGCGTGGGTGCTTTGCGACCGCTTTACTGATGCCACGTATGCTTATCAAGGCGGCGGGCGCAACATGCGCATCAGCACGATAGAGTGGCTGGAAAATCTGGTGCAAGGCAGCTTACGGCCCGATTTGACACTGTTACTGGATGCGCCTGTGGAGATAGGGTTAGAACGGGCCCAAAAACGGGCCGCTTTTGACCGTTTTGAATCGGAAAAAATCAGTTTTTTTGAACAGGTCAGGCGCGCCTATTTATTGCAATTGGAACTGCACCCTGAGCGCATTAAACTGATTAAGGCCAATCAGCCGTTAGTCGACGTGCAAAGTGCGCTGATTAATGTCATTCATCCCCTATTAAGATGACTCTCTTACCCTGGCTGCAACAAAACTGGGATCATCTGTGCGATTATCGATTGCAAAATCGAGTCCCACAGGCTTTACTCATCACCGGACAGAAAGGCTTGGGGAAGCACCAGTTAGCCGAGCAGTTTGCCACCTCCCTACTGTGCGCAAAACCGCAGGACAGCGGCTTGGGTTGCGGTCATTGTGATAGTTGTTTGTTACTCAAGGCACAAACACATCCTGATTTTATCCAGATAAAACCGGAGGAGCCGGGCAAAACCATTACTATCGGACAAATTCGCAACCTGATAACGCGCTTGACACTAAAACCCCACAATGACGCTTATCGTGTAGTTATCGTTAATCCCGCCGATCTAATGAACAATGCAGCGGCCAATGCGTTTCTAAAATGTCTTGAAGAACCGACAGAGCGCACGGTCATCCTGTTAATCACTGACAAACCGGCCCGCTTACCGGCAACCATCGTCAGTCGCTGCCAGAAGCTTGCTGTTGCTCGGCCCGATAAAGCAACAGTCGCCGTCTGGTTAAAACAACAAGCAGCACAGGATGACCCTGCGCTATTGCTCGGTTTGGCGCAGGGCGCTCCTTTACTGGCCCTGCACTACGCCAAAGAAGGCACATTAGGCCTGCGTAATGACTGTTTCAAGGCATGGATGGCTATAGCGAAACAGCGTAGCCATCCTGTTATTATTGCCGAAGACTGGTATAAATTGCCTGAAGACCCGTTAATAGTCTGGATAACATCCTGGATTATCGATTTAATTAAATGCCGTTATCAAATAAAAGTGGACGGCTTGTATAATCCCGACTTGAAAGACAGCTTACAAGAATTGTCGCATCAACTGGATCTAAAAGGGCTATATAAACTGTACGATTTATTGCTGATGCGGCGCAGGCTCTTGGATACCCAAATAAATAAGCACAGCCTGTTCGAAGAAATATTAATAAAATGGTCTGAACTTAACCGGAGCAAACAAACATGCCAGACACAGCGTCCAGACAAGGTATATTGACACTGACAATTACAGATAGGAGCGCCTTATACTCGGCCTATATGCCCTTTGTTATTAATGGAGGTTTGTTTATCCCCACTACACGGGATTATGAAATGGGGCAGGAAGTCTTTTTACTGTTAAATTTAATGGAAGAAACCGAACGCCTGCCCATTATCGGAAAAATAATCTGGATAACACCGCCACACGCAGGGAGCTATAGGCCCGGCGGCATTGGTGTCCAGTTCAGTGATCAGGACGGCGGACTGGCGCGAAATAAAATAGAAACCTATTTGGCGGGCGCGCTGGCGTCTGATCGAACAACCCATACCATGTAACCCTCCATGCTAATAGACTCACATTGCCATCTGGATCGTATTGATCTGAAGCCCTATCAAAATGATTTTGCCTGTTTTATGCAGGAAGCAGAAGCTAATCAGCTTGAACACTTATTGTGCATAGCTATAGACTTGGAATCCTATCCGGCCATGCTGGATTTGGTGGCTAATTTCCAACAAATATCGGTCACTGTGGGTGTACATCCCAATGTACAGGAAGGCAAAGATCCCAGTGTCGAAGAGCTCATCGTTTTAGGACAGTCCGACAAAGTGGTCGGCATAGGCGAGACCGGCCTAGATTATTTCCGCAATACCGGCGATATGGAATGGCAACACCAGCGCTTTCGAAACCATATACGCGCCGCCAAGGCGTTAAACAAGCCGTTGATTATTCATACCCGCGCCGCCCAAATCGATACTCTGCGCATACTAAAAGAAGAGGAGGCCGGTAGCGTCGGCGGCGTGATACATTGTTTTACCGAAAACTGGGACTTTGCCCAAAAAGCGCTGGACTTGAATTTTTATATTTCCTTTTCCGGCATAGTCACCTTCAACAGCGCGCAGGAAATAAAAGAAGTCGCCAAAAAAGTGCCCGCCGACCGCTTTCTTATTGAAACCGATTCCCCTTATTTGGCCCCGGTTCCCTTTCGCGGCAGACCCAACTACCCGACTTATGTGCGTTACGTGGCAGAACAGCTGGCCGAACTGCGCGGCACATCGGTATCCAAGATTGCCGAACTTTCCACTGCAAATTTTTATGCTTTATTCTGATGGCAGCTTAATCGTCAGATTTGTAGTTTGCGCAACAGTTTATGAGCAATATCCGATATTTCTGTTCCGTCCAAAGCCGGACAGGGGTATATTACCCCGTCAGCAGGATTTCTCGCAGGGTTCGAATATAGCGGCAGCATCGAAACGTTTGGAACGGGGTTGCAAACCCCGTCTCGCTTAGGTAGGAGTAAACACCGACAAAATCCCCAACAATGTCCTCGAAAAAAAATTCAAAACTGCTCATGTTGTACGACTGGGCATATTATATGAAAAGAGGCTTACTGAATAATGCTTAAACAATTACGTATACAAAACTTTAAAGGTTGGCAAGATACAAAGTCTATCCGTATGGCTCCGCTCACCTTGTTCTTTGGTGCTAATAGCTCCGGCAAGTCAAGTCTTGGTCAATTTTTAATGATGTTAAAACAAACGGTTGAATCTCCTGACCGGAAAGCAGTGCTTTATCCTGGTGGAAAAAACTCAGCAGTTCAATTAGGCTCCTATCAGGAAATGGTTTTTCATCGTGATCCGAAAAACAAAATTTCATTCGATTACAAATGGGATTTTCAGGACGTATTGAAGATTAAAGACCCAATATCTAGTCAGGTATTTTCTGGCAATACTCTTTTGTTTGAAGCGGAAGTCGGCCTCGGTGATAAGGATCAGCATTCACTGGGACTTGAGCATCTTAAATATCAGTTGATAGACGACGAAATGGAGGAGGTGCTATCAGTTGGTTTGGAGAGGGCATCCGGCTCAAAATCCAACTACAAAGTCGAAGCAAACAAGTATTCGCTTGTACGGCAGAGAGGGCGCGTATGGTCTTTAAAAGGACCAGTTCGGTTTTATGGATTTCCGGATGAAGTGATTTTCTATCATCAGAATGCTGATTTCATTCAAGAGCTTAACCTGCGTCATGAAAAATTGTTCCGCTCACTTTGTTACCTTGGGCCACTTCGAACAAAGGTTGAGCGTTTGTATTCCTGGACAGGTATAGAGCCGGAAAGTGTGGGTTACGCAGGCGAAAATACGGTTGCAGCCATATTGGCTGCTCGTAGTCGTAAAATCAGTCTCGGTTACAAGCGTCCGGCTAAGCCATTCGAGGAAATCATTGCACTGAAGTTGAAGGAAATGGGGCTAATTGAGGAATTCAAAGTCAATCCCATTTCTGAACAGCGCCAAGAATATGAAGTCAAGGTTCGCACCAAAGGGTCAATAGATTGGGTTGATCTTCCTGATGTCGGTTTTGGTATCTCCCAAGTGCTGCCTGTGTTGGTTCAGTGTTTTTATGCTCCGCAAGGATCGATCATTCTCATGGAGCAGCCGGAAATTCATTTACATCCTAATGCGCAGTCGGCCTTGGCTGATGTGATGATTGATGTCATCAACTCCAGAGAAAACGGCGAGGCCAGAAATATCCAGTTGATTATTGAGACGCACTCTGAACATTTTTTACGACGGTTACAAAGACGGATTGCCGAAGATGTAGTATCACAAGAAAAAGTGTCCGCCTACTTTGCCAACATCACCAAGACACCGGCTACCTTGGAGCCGCTTCAACTTGATATTTTTGGTAACATACGGAATTGGCCTGAAAACTTCTTTGGCGATGAGATGGGCGACATTACCGAGCAAGCAAGGGCCGCGATAAAAAAGCGGATGAGTCAAAACGCCAATAGTCCAGAGGTTTGCGAATGACCGGACTGCCCAAGAAATGTTTGGTCGATACCAATGTGCCAAAAACGGCAAACCTTGCTCTCGACCCTGCGAGGATCCCACAAGAATTAACTGGTTGCGTTTTAGCTTGCGTTGAAGCGATCAATCATGTTGTCAAAAAGGGCGGATTGGTTATTGATGCTGGCAATGAAATATTTGACGAATACCTTCAACAGCTATCTCTGAAGGGGCAACCCGGCGTTGGAGACCATTTCATGAAATGGGTTCATGACAACCGGTGGAATTTTCCAGACGTTGATCGAGTAACAATTACAAAAAATGGCGAATCATACGATGAATTCCCTGATCATGATGGATTGATCCAGTTCGATAACTCTGATCGTAAGTTTGTCGCAGTAGCTAATGCACATCCTGTAAAACCGACGATCTTACAGGCAACGGATAGCAAGTGGTGGGGATGGAAAGATGCCTTGGCCGATGCCGGTGTTACCGTGCATTTTCTGTGTCCAGACTCTATCAAAGCAAAGTACGCAGAGAAAATGGGCGCGTGAGAAATGACTTTTTCAAGTTTCCTTCTACTCCGCACCTAATGCTTTTGGGTGGCACCGAAGTCAGGGATGATAAAGTCATGGCGGAATCCGAACGGAATGAGTTCCTTCGGCATGAGCTTGTAGTTGAAGAAAAGGTGGATGGGGCAAATCTTGGGATTTCCTTTGATCATGAAGGAAATATATGTGTTCAGAACCGAGGCGCATATCTGCATTTCCCATGTTCCGGGCAGTGGAAAAAACTTTCTGAATGGCTATATCCTAGAACTGATGCGCTTTTCGAGCAATTGACCGACAAATACATTCTTTTCGGAGAATGGTGTTATGCACAGCACTCGGTCGTCTATGATAGGCTTCCTGACTGGTTTTTGGGTTTTGACGTTTTCGATAAAGGTACCGCCAAATTCTTTTCATGCTCGCGACGAAATGATATGTTTGATGCGCTTGAAATTTCTCAAGTGCCGATGATAGGTCGTGGTTATTTCACTCTATCAGAGGTTAAAGGGCTTCTTTTGCAATCTCAACTAAGTGACCACCCAGCTGAGGGTATCTATCTTCGATTTGACCAATGCGATTGGCTGAAACAGAGAGCCAAATTGGTTCATCCTACTTTTATCCAGTCGATCGAAGAGCATTGGTCACGATCAGTAATCAAAGCTAACCGGTTGAAGCGCTAACAGTGGCTTTTTTGTA